>NZ_JBHMFR020000004.1:130951-178567 GCF_042436615.2 Streptococcus bovismuti
TACATTCCAACCAAACAAAGACTTCACAGGCACACCAGACCCAGCCAAAGTTGTTGCTAAAGATACTAACGGAACAAAAGTAGAAACTACTTATACACCAACAGTAACTCCAGTAACCCCAACCGCGGACCCAGCTGAAACAACAGATATTCAAGGTAAAACACAAACAGGTAAACCAACATTCACACCAGGTGCTGATGAGGTGCCAATGAATGATGAAGTACCAGCAACCTTCGAAGATGGTTCAACAGAAAAAGTCATCCCAGGAGAAGGAACATACACAGTAGCACCAGACGGCACAGTAACGTTCACACCAGAGAAGACATTCACAGGTAAAGGAACAGGCGTAACGGTTAAACGTGTAGATAAGAATGGTACCCCAGTAACAGCTAAATATACACCAAACGTGACTCCGGTAACTCCAACTGCAGACCCAGCTGAAACAACAGACATCCAAGGTAAAGAACAAAACGGTAAACCAACATTCACACCAGGTAACCCAGAAGTACCAATGGACGATGAAGTACCAGCGACATTCGAAGACGGTTCAACAACTAAGACAATTCCAGGAGAAGGAACATACACAGTAGCACCAGATGGAACAGTAACCTTCACACCTGAGAAAACATTCACAGGAGTAGGAACAGGCGTAACAGTTAAACGTGTAGATAAGAACGGTACCCCAGTAACAGCTAAATACACCCCAACAGTAACACCAGTAACTCCAGAAGGGACACCAGCTGAAACAACAGATATCCAAGGTAAAGAACAAACTGGAAAACCAACATTTACACCAGGTAACCCAGAAGTACCAATGGATGATGAAGTACCAGCAACCTTTGAAGATGGATCAACAACTAAGACAATTCCAGGAGAAGGAACTTACACAGTTGCACCAGATGGAACAGTAACATTTACACCTGAGAAAACATTCACAGGAGTAGGTACAGGCGTAACAGTTAAACGTGTAGATAAGAACGGTACTCCAGTAACAGCTAAATACACCCCAACAGTAACTCCAGTAACTCCAGAAGGAACACCAGCTGAAACAACAGACATCCAAGGTAAAGAACAAAACGGCAAACCAACATTTACACCAGGTAACCCAGATGTACCAATGGATGACGAAGTACCAGCAACCTTCGAAGATGGATCAACAACTAAGACAATTCCAGGTGAAGGAACATACACAGTGGCACCAGACGGCACAGTAACGTTCACACCAGAGAAGACATTCACAGGAGTGGGAACAGGAGTAACAGTTAAACGTGTAGATAAGAACGGTACCCCAGTAACGGCTAAATACACCCCAACAGTAACTCCAGTAACACCAGTTGGAACACCTGCAGAATCTGAAGGTCCTAAAGGCCAACAACAAACTGGAACACCAGTCTTCACCCCAGGAAACCCTAATGTACCAATCGATGAAGATGTACCACCAACATTCGAAGATGGAACAACTACAAAAGTTGTACCAGGAGAAGGAACTTACACTATCGACAAAGATGGTAAAGTAACATTCACTCCAGAAAAAGACTTCGTAGGAAAAGCTAAAGGTGTGACAGTTAAACGTGTAGATAAGAACGGTACACCAGTTACTGCTACATATACACCAACAGTTCGTCCTGATACTTCATTCGTTGATAAAGATGGCAACCCACTTTCACCAACAGAAGATGGAACTAAACCAACTAAAGATATCCCAGGATACAAGATTGTTAAAACTGAAGTAGACGAAAAAGGAAATACAAAACACATCTATGAAAAAGTTACAACAACTTATAAAGATAAAGATGGCAATGTAATTCCAGGAACAACTACTGAAGAAGGTACAACTCCTAAGAAAGATATTCCAGGTTACCGCTTCGTAGAAACTAAGACTCTTCCAAACGGAGACACAGAACACATCTATGAAAAGGTTAAGACTTCATTTAAGGATAAAGACGGTAATGAAATTCCAGGTTATCCAACAGAAGATGGCGACCAACCTAAGAAAGATATCCCAGGTTACCGCTTCGTAGAGACTAAGAAACTTCCAAATGGTGATGTAGAACACGTTTATGAGAAAGTTTCAACACCACTTATTCCTCAAACAGAGCCAGGTAAGCAAAATACAACTACTTGGACTGATGAGAATGGAAATCCATTGAAACCAACGGAACCAGGTTCTAAAGAGCCAGGAACAATTCCAGGTTACGAATATGTCAAGACTGTGACTGATCCAAATGGAAATATCAGACATATCTTTAGAAAAGTTGAGATGCCAACTCCAAGACCGGTTGAACCAAGTCAACCAGTACAACCAGTTTCTCCACAAGAGCCAACAAGCCCTGAGAAACCAGTAACTCCAGACATGCCAGCAGTGCCTGAGCAACCAAAACAACCAGCAACACCTAAATATGTTGAAGGTCAAAAAGAGTTGCCAAATACTGGTACAGAAGACAATGCCCGTCTTGCGGCACTTGGACTTCTTGGAGTCTTGAGTGGATTTGGACTTGTAGCTCGCAAGAAGAAGGAAGATTAAGATTTCTAATTGATATGATTTGTTAAGAGTGAACAAACTATCCGGAAAACTGATGAATCGAATGATTCATCAGTTTTTTGCTAACCAGAAAAATAACTGAAAAATTTTTGAGAAAGCTAAGGTATTTTTTTGAAATTTTTTGATAAGTTAAAAACCGAATAATGAAATATTTGGATGAATCAGCATCTTTAGTACATCAAAATAGAAAGATTAAAAATGGTAATATAAATGTGGCAACAAGCTCTATAAATCCAGTTTATCCATTTATATAAATTATAAAAATACGATAATTTTAATTGAAATTTAAATAGGTTATTTTTGGAAATAACATCCAAAAAACCATGGCTTTAAAACACGAACTATATTATTTAAAAAACGGTATAAAATTCGTAAAAATCAATTGTAAAGATTGAAAAATATAAAATAAAAACTGAAAGTTTTGTAGAAGTTTGATATTTCAAAACAAAAGTACTTGCAAAATGTTTTAAAATGTGATATTATAATTATTCATGTTAATTGTGGATAATAAATTTTCCTCTTTTGAGTTTTTGAAGGAGGAATTTTTATTTTTTGCTTGACTAACTAACATGATAAAAATTTCCAATTTTTTCTGAAAATGGATTTGCTAATATTCGATAAAAAATGGTAAAAATTGCTTTTAATATTACTAAAAAGAGGGCGAATACTTAAAAATAAAATATATTTATTATTATAAATAATAAAAATAAGTTTGAAAACTAAAATTTATTTATTATAGTGTAAATTTTTAATTGAATTACTTGCTTACAATATAGAAGTGTGATATCATTAAATTGTATCTGAAGTACGAATTTTCGACATACAAAACATTGTCATGTTAAGTGTTTAAAATGCCGAAATTTTTTTGTACATAAGTACATTAAAAAATAAAATAAATAAATAAGGAGGTTGTGAGTCTCATGCAAGGCAAACAACAACAAGATTTTCGAACGGAGAAGTACATTCGTTACGGTATTCGTAAGTACAGCTTTGGAGCAGCATCAGTAGCGATTGCAGCTGGTTTGATGTTCCTAGGCAATGGTGCGGTATCAGCAACAGAAGTACAATCGGCTGAAACAACTATCTCAACACCTGCTCCTAGTCAAGATGATAAGGAGAAGGAAAAGGCTGAGCCTAAAGCTGAAACAGTAGAAACTGTAAAACCAGAGACTGTGAAGCCAGAAACTGAAAAAGCTACTGAAGCAAAAACTGAAGTGAAAGCAGAAGAAGCTAAGAAAGTAAATAAGGCTATCCTTGAAGCAAGTATTGCTACTTTGGAGTCTAAACTTTCAACTGCTAAATATGCAGACGCTACAGTAGTAAGTTCAGCTAAGGAAGTATTGGCAACAGCTAAAGCAACTCTTGCAAAAGCAGATGCTAGCCAAGCTGATGTAGATGCACAAGCAGAAACTGTATCAGCTTTGAGCACAGTTGTAACTGAGTCAAATACTGCTGGTTTCGATAAGAAACAAGCGGCTGAAAAAGAAGCTGCGAAAGCTGAAGCTGAAAAGAAAGCAACTCCAGCTGAAAAAGCTCTTTCAGTCGCAACAACAACACTTACACAAGTATCGTCAGAAGCTGAAGTAACTAACAAATTGGCTGAGACTGAACTTGCTAAGGCTGACGTCAAAGAAGAAAACAAGGCAGCAGTTACAGCAGCAGTTGCTAAAAACCAAGCGGTTCTTACTGAAACTAAGGCTCTTCTTGCTGATAAGAGTGTTACAAAAGAGCAAGTAGATGCTCAATTGGAACGTCTTAATGAATCAATCCTTGCAGTTTACAATGAATTGAAAAATGCAGGAATCGGCCGTGACGGTAAGTTTGCTGTTAACTTAGCAGAGGCTCAAACAACAGCACTTAAAGATGCCTCTACTGAAACAGGTAAAAAATGGTTAGAAGATCATGATTACTCTTCATTATCAGACATCAAAGTTAAAACTAAAGAAGAAAACCTAAAAGAAATCAAAGACTTGAATGACCAAATCCAATGGTTGGACTTTGGAGATACATCTGCATGGACAAATCTAACAGCATCTAACCAACTTCAAATTGGTTCTACATATACAAAAGAATTGATTCCTGGTTACATTGTTACGATGAGAGTTAAGGAACTAAAACCATTTGAATCAACTGAAATATTCAAAAACCGTGTAGCGGGAACTGATTTAGAAAGTTCTTATCAACCAGACAAAGAAAACAAATTCAATCCAGATAATGGTGCAACAGGGCTTGGAGCAAATCCTCAAAATAGATGGACACACGTTGCTAATTCTGGTATAACAACTGGTAAAGCTAAAACAACAATCGCAGGAACAAACCCTGCAGGACAGCCTAAAAATGGTCAAGCAGCTGGGGTTAAATTCGATGTAACAGCGACTTATAACGGTAAACCTGTAAAACCTGGTATCGTTATGACTTCTGGGGAAGATATTGGTCCTCTTGAGTCTGAAATTTATACAACTAATGGTACTCCATGGGACTTAGCTGCAATTGTTGGTTATGGTTCAAATAAAAATGCCTATAAGCCTCTTTATGAATTTAAAGATATGAATGGTGGTAAAACTGCTATCCTTAAATGGCAAGATGAAAAATTCTATAATGCTCTAAGTGGTAAAAAATTTGCGACTCCTGATGAAGCTACTGCAGGTTTAGGTTCACAAGTGTTTGGAGGTTACATAAATCAAAACGGATCTGGAACTCCAGTATTATCTACGGCAAACGTAACTGAAGTAGGATTTTATATCATGTCTTCTGGACAACAGTCTTCTATGATTGGTATTAAGTTCTCAGACTTCGGAGATCTTCCAGAATCATATGGTATGGCTGAGCACTACTTAAGAACTCAATCTATTGATTATGATACAAAAGCAATTAAACAAATCCAACAACCATACTTAGGTAAAGTTAAAGCGGATATTGACTCTGCACCAGGTACTCGTGTACGTGGAGTAGACTCAGATGACGAGAAAGATAATGCCGATGAAGGTGTAGATCAACTTATTGCTCCAGACAATGTACATACCAACAAAGATACAGGACGTCCAGAAGTCCAATTAGTTAAAGGTCCGGACAACACTTATAAAGTTAAAGTTCTTGCTTCAGCTAACGGTAATGACAACTACACAGATACAGTTGCTCCAGCATACGTGCGTGGATTTATTGACTTCAATGGAAATGGTAAATTTGATAAAGGTGAAGAATCTAATATCGCTACAGTAACAGGAAAAGACCAAGAAGTAGAACTTACATTTACAAACACTCAAGTAGTGGACACTACTAAAGATGTAGTAAACTTCCGTGTTCGTATCGCAAAAGATGAATCTCAAGTAGAAAAAGCTGTAGGAATTGCATACTCTGGGGAAGTAGAAGATAACCAAATCCAAGTAATTCACCCACCACGTGGAGATAAAGAAGAAACTACGGGTAAACAAGGTGAAACTCAATCAGTAGGTATCGAATTCAGAACACGTCCATTAGGTGACGATGCATCTGACCTAGGTTCTAACAACGGTAAAACCACCTTCAACTCATACGGTAAAATTCAGTATACTGAACAAAGTAATGTAATCAGTGCTGAAACTACTAAGAAAGCTCAAGGTGGCGTTAAAATTGTTGATGGTGATAACCTAGTTGATACCCTTAAAGTTCCAGGTCAAGGTACATACACAGTAACAGAAGATAAAGTAACCTTCACTCCAGAAGCTAACTTTGTAGGTAAAGCTGACGGTATTACACTACGAGCAGTGGACTCAAATGGTGAATCTACTGGATGGACTGCATTAACAGATCAAAACGGTCTTGAAAACATCAATGATGGTACACACTCAGCTACTAAGAAAACTATGGATGCTGTATACATTCCTACAGTAACTCCAAAAGAAATCACTGCAGATCCTGAAAAATCAACAGATGTACAAGGTAAAGAACAGAAGAAAACTCCAACATTCAAAACAGAAGGTGATTCAGCTACACCAGTAGCACCAAGCGCTACTTACCCAGCTAAATTGGTTGATCCAAAAACTAACGCTAAAGTTGATTCTGTAACTGTAGATGGAGAAGGAACTTACACAATCAACCCAACAACAGGTGAAGTAACATTCCAACCACTTCCAACATTCAAAGGAACTGCAACAGGTGTTGATGTAACATTAACAGCACCAGTAGGTCAAGATAAAGATGGTCAACCTGTAACAGCTACAGCTACTACAAAATACACTCCAACAGTAACAGCTGTAGAACCTGCAGCTAAACCAGCAGATTCAGCAGGTGTACAAGGGGAAACTCAAAAAGGAACTCCTACATTTACAGCAGGAAATGCAGAAGTACCAATTAAAGAAAACTCTGTAAAACTATTAAATCCAGATGGTACAGAAGCAAATGGACCGGTAGATGCTTTAGATGAAAAAGGAAATAAAGTAGGGGAATACACAGTAAACCCAGCAACAGGTGAGGTAACCTTCACACCAACTGATAAAACTTACACTGGAAAAGTTGTACCAGCTAAAGTACAAGCAGAAGATAAAAATGGAACAAAAGTAAATACTACTTATACTCCACATATCGTAGGTGTTACACCAACTGCAACACCAGCAGATTCTTCAGGTATCCAAGGACAACCACAAGATGGAACAGTATCATTCGCTCCTGGAGAAACAACTGTTGAAGGTGAGAAAAAATCAGTACCAATCAAAGCTAACTCAGCAGTGTTGCTTGATGCTTCAGGTACTCCAGTAGCACCAGGTACTCCAGTAGATGCTTTAGATCCAGAAGGAAACAAAGTTGGGGAATACACAATTGACCCAGCTACTAACAAAGTAACCTTCACACCAACTAACAAAGAATACACAGGTAAAGTACAACCAGCTAAAGTACAAGCAGAAGACGAAAACGGAACAAAAGTAAACACAACTTACACTCCAAACATCGTAGGTGTCACACCAACTGCAGAACCAGCTGAAACAACAGATGCACAAGGTGTTGAACAATCGAAAGAAGTAACCTTCAAACCTGGTAAAGCAACTGTTAATGGTGTTGAAAAAGAAGTACCAATCGACACTACTTCATACAAACTATTGGATGAAAATGGACAACCAGCAGAATCAGTACCAGCTAAAAACCCAGCAGGAGATGTTATCGGTACTTACACACTTAAAGTTGTAGACGGTAAAGCAACTGCGGTATTTACACCAACTGATAAAACATATGCAGGAGAAGTTGCCCCAGTTACTATCCAAGCTAAAGATACAAATGGAACTCCAGTAACTACAACTTACACTCCAAACATCACTCCAGTAGAACCAACAGGAAAACCAACATCAACTGAAGGTGCACAAGGACAACCTCAAGAAGGAACTCCAACATTCACACCAGGTAATGATAAAGTTCCTATGAAGATCGACGCTACTCAACCAGCTAAATTAATCGATCCAGCTACTGGACAACCAACTGACGAAACAACAATTCCAGCAAAAGATGCTAACGGAAAAGAAGTTGGTACATACACAATCGATCCAACAACAGGTAAAGTGACATTCACACCTAACAAAGACTTCGTAGGTACTCCAGTGCCAGCAACAGTTCAAGCCAAAGATGCTAATGGAACACCAACAACTGCAACTTACACACCAACTGTTAAACCAGTAACACCAAAAGGTGTAGATACATTCACAAAAGATATTCAAGGAGCGGAACAAAAAGGAACTCCTGAATTCAAACCTGGTAAAGCTACAATTGATGGAAAAGAAGTAGAAGTTCCTATCGATACTAAAGAACCAGCTAAACTAATCGATCCAAAAACTGGTCAACCAGTAGACTCAGTAACAATTGATGGAGAAGGAACTTACACAGTTAATCCTGAAACTGGAGAAGTTACATTCACTCCAGATAAACAATTCACAGGTAAAGGAACACCAATCAAAGTTCAACGTAAAGATACAAACGGAACACCTGTAACAGCTGACTACACAGCAGTAGTGGTTCCTGCAGACCCAGAAGGGGACCATGTAACAACTGCGGATATCCAAGGTGCAGAACAAAGTGGAACACCGCAATTTCATGGTGGTAAAGCAAATATTGATGGCGTAGAAAAAGAAGTGCCTATCGATGAAACTGTTCCAGCTAAACTAATTGATCCAACTACAGGTCAAGAAGTTACTGAAGTTGTAACAGATGAAGGAACATACAGAGTAGATCCAGATGGAACGGTTCACTTTAAACCAAAACCAGATTTCGTAGGAAAAGCTAAAGGTGTAACTGTAAAACGTGTTGATACAAATGGAACACCAGCAACTGGTACATTTACACCAACGGTGGTTGGAACTTCTCCAAAAGCAGAACCATCTATTTCTAGTGATATTCAAGGTCAAACTCAAAGCCAACCAGTTAAATTTACAGGTGGTTCAGCGGTTGTTAAAGACCCGGTAACAGGAGCTAAAACAGAAAAATCTGTAGATATTGATCCAGATACTTACACATTATTAAATGAAAAAGGACAACCAGCACCAGAAGTACCAGCTAAAGATCCAGAAGGAAATGTAATTGGTAAATATACTCTTATTAAAGAAGACGGTAAAGATCCAGTTGCAGTCTTCACTCCAACAGATAAAACTTACTCAGGACCAGTTAAACCAGTAACAGTTCAAGCGAAAGATACAAATGGAACAGCTGTAACAACAACTTACACTCCAAATATCACGCCTGTTAAACCAACTGCTAAAGGGATAACTTCTGAAGGTGCACAAGGTCAAGAGCAAAGCGGAACTCCAACATTCACTGAAGGACACGAAAAAGCTCCAATCGATCCAACTGTACCAGCTAAATTAATCGATCCAGAAACTGGTGAACCAACTGATGAGACATCAGTAGAAGTACCAGGAGAAGGAACTTACACAATCAACCCAGAAACTGGTGAAGTAACATTCAAACCAGAACCAAACTTCACAGGTAAAGCACAAGGTGTTGAAGTTCAACGTAAAGATACAAACGGAACTCCAGCTACAGCTAAATACACACCAACAGTTAAACCAGTAACACCAACATCAAAAGATGCAATTTCAGAAGATATTCAAGGTGCTAAACAAACTGGAACACCAGTATTCACACCAGGTAAAACAATAGTTAACGGTCAAGAAGTAACTGTAGACCTAGACCCTGAAGTTAAACCAACATTAGTAGGTGCTGATGAAGAAGGTAAAGTGGTAGTGCCTAATGAAGGAACATACACAATCGATGAAAATGGTGTAGTAACATTCACTCCAGAACCAAACTTCACTGGTAAAGCTAGCGGTGTAACAGTTAAACGTGTTGACAAAAATGGAACAGAGGTAACTGCTAAATACACACCAACAGTTAAACCAGTAACACCAACTGCAGAAGGTGTAACTACAACTGATGTTCAAGGTGCTAAACAAACAGGTAAACCAGTATTCACACCAGGTAAAACAACAATTAACGGTGAAGAAAAAACTGTAGAACTTGATGATACTAAACCAGCTACATTCGAAGACGGTTCAACTACGAAAGAAGTACCAGGAGAAGGAACTTACACAGTAGCTCCAGATGGAACTGTAACATTCACTCCAAATAAAGACTTCACTGGTCAAGCAACAGGTGTAACAGTTAAACGTGTTGACAAAAACGGAACACCAGTAACAGCTAAGTACACTCCAGTAGTATTACCAGTAACACCAACAGGTAAAGACGTAACATCAATCGGTGAAAAAGGACAACCACAATCAGAAACTCCAACATTTACACCAGGAACTACTAAAGTAAACGGTAAAACTATAACAGTACCTATCGATGAAAAAGTAGCGCCAACATTTGATGATGGAACAACTGAGAAGAAAGTACCAGGAGAAGGAACTTACACAATCGATAAGAACGGTAAAGTAACATTCACTCCAGAAAAAGACTTCGTAGGTCAAGCTAAAGGTGTAACAGTTAAACGTGTTGACGAAAACGGAACACCAGTAACAGCTAAATACACACCAACAGTATTAGGTAAAGCAACTACAGAAAACGTAGTATCTGAAGGTGCTAAAGGCCAACCTCAATCTAATACTCCAGTATTCAAAGGTGATGTAGACACTACAGTAGCTCCAACATTCACTGATGGAACAACTGAGAAGAAAGTACCAGGAGAAGGAACTTACACAATCGATGCGACTGGTAAAGTAACGTTCACTCCAGAAAAAGACTTCGTAGGAACAGCTACTCCAGTAGAAGTTGTACGTAAAGACAAAAACGGTAAAACAATCAAAGCATCTTACACTCCAACAGTACATCCTGACACTAAATTTGTAGTAGTAGGAAAAGATGGTAAAGAGACTGAACTTATCCCATCTAAAGATGGTAAGAACCCATCAGAAACTATTCCAGGATACAAAGTTGTGAAGACTGAAACGGATGAAAAAGGGGATACGAAACATATCTACGAACCAGTAACAACTAAACACGTAGATAAGAACGGTAACCCAATCCCAGGAACAACAACAGAAGAAGGAGCAAAAGATCCTAAGAATATCCCAGGATACAAAGTAGTAGAAACTCGTAAACTTCCAAATGGTGATACAGAATATGTATACGAAAAAGTAACGACAAGATACGTAGATAAAGCTGGTCACCCAATTCCAGGAACTGAAATTGAAGAAGGAACAAAAGAACCTAAGAACATTCCAGGTTACAAACTAGTAAGTACAACAACTAGTGGAGAAGGAGATACAGTTCACGCTTACGAACCAGTAACTACAACATTCAAGGACAAAGATGGTAATCTCATTACTGTTGATAAAAACAATAACCCAGTAGAATCGACAGAAGAAGGAGAAAAACCAGCTAAATCTATCCCGGGTTACCGCTTAGTAGAAACTAAGAAACTTCCAAACGGAGATACTGAACATGTCTACGAAAAAGTTTCAACTCCTGCGCCAACTCCAGCTCCAACACCTTCACCTATTCCTCAACCAAATCCAAGTAGACAAACTACAACAATTTGGACAGATGAAAATGGAAATCCATTGAAATCATCTGAATCAGGAGCTAAAGAACCAGGAACAATTCCAGGTTACGAATATGTGAAGACTGTAACTGACCCAGCTGGAACTATTAAGCATATCTTCAGAAAAGTTGAAATGCCAACTCCAGTTGAACCAAGTCAACCAGTACAACCAGTTGAGCCAGCTACACCAGCAATGCCTGAACAGCCAGCTCAACCTCAAGTACCAGCAACTCCAGCACAACCAGTACAAGCAACAGCAATGAAAGAAGCTGAAGCTAAGCGCGAATTGCCAAATACTGGTACAGAAGACAATGCTCGCCTTGCAGCACTTGGACTTCTCGGAGTATTGAGTGGATTTGGTCTTGTAGCTCGCAAGAAGAAAGAAGACTAAGCTTTCTAATTGATCTGATCTGTTTGCGATAAACATATTATCCTTAAAGCTGATGAATCGAATGATTCATCAGCTTTTTGCTGTTGTCACTGGGGGTACAGAGTGGACATCGAAATAAGGCTCTCATACTCTTCGAAAATCTCTTAAAACCACGTCAGCTTCCATCTACAACCTCAAAACAGTATTTTGAGCTAACTTCCTAGTTTGCTCTTTGATTTTAATTGAGTGTCAGTTAGGAAATAATAGTTATGCCTTCTTCTTTTGGAGAAAATATGGTATAATAGAGAGTAAAAAACTTTGAAAGAAAGAAAAAGATGAATTTAAAAGATTACATTGCAACAATTGAAAATTATCCAAAGGAGGGTATCACCTTCCGAGATATCAGTCCTTTGATGGCTGATGGAAATGCTTATAGCTACGCTGTTCGTGAAATCGTTCAGTATGCTACCGACAAGAAAATTGATATGGTTGTAGGGCCTGAGGCTCGTGGTTTTATCGTGGGTTGTCCAGTTGCCTTTGAGTTAGGAATTGGTTTTGCGCCTGTTCGTAAGCCAGGTAAATTGCCACGCGAAGTCATTTCTGCTGACTATGAAAAAGAGTACGGTGTTGATACCTTGACTATGCACGCGGATGCCATCAAACCAGGTCAACGTGTTCTTATTGTAGATGATCTCTTGGCAACAGGTGGAACTGTTAAGGCAACCATCGAGATGATTGAAAAACTTGGTGGTGTTGTAGCAGGTTGTGCCTTCCTTGTTGAATTGGATGAATTGAACGGCCGTGAAAAAATCGGTGACTACGATTACAAAGTTCTTATGCATTATTAATGAAAAGCAGTCCCTAGGGCTGTTTTCTCTACATTAGGATATAAAAATAGACTATAGCTAGTTAGAGAAAAACTATAATTGAAAACTATATCTTCTTACAGTATAATAAAAGGACTAAGTGTTTGAGATTTGACTTCAAACACATTCAATTATTTCTAAAAGAGTACAGTTAGGAGAAGGTTATGCCGATTAGAATTGATAAAAAATTGCCAGCTGTTGAGATTTTACGGACAGAGAATATCTTTGTCATGGATGATCAACGTGCGGCCCACCAAGATATCCGTCCCTTGAAAATTTTGATTTTAAACCTAATGCCCAAAAAAGTGGTCACAGAGACCCAGTTGTTACGGCATTTAGCAAATACTCCTTTGCAATTGGACATAGACTTTCTCTATATGGAGAGCCACCGTTCCAAGACGACTCGTGCAGAGCACATGGAGACCTTTTATAAAACTTTTCCTGAAGTCAAGGACGAGTATTTTGATGGGATGATTATCACAGGGGCTCCGATTGAGCATTTACCATTTGAGGAAGTGGACTATTGGGAGGAATTTAGCCAGGTGCTTGAGTGGTCTAAGACCCATGTCTATTCGACCCTTCATATCTGTTGGGGAGCTCAGGCTGGACTCTATCTTCGCTATGGAGTGGAAAAACACCAGATGGACAGTAAGTTATCGGGTATTTATCCTCAGGACACTTTAAAGGAAGGTCATCTTCTCTTTAGAGGATTTGACGATAGCTACGTATCACCTCATTCTCGGCATACGGAGATTTCTAAGGAAGAGGTCTTAAATAAAACCAATCTTGAGATTTTATCAGAGGGCCTGCAGGTTGGGGTTTCGATTTTGGCCAGTCGTGATTTACGAGAAATTTATAGTTTTGGGCATTTGGAGTATGACCGAGATACCTTGGCAAATGAATATTTCCGAGATCGTGATGCAGGTTTGGATCCTCATATTCCAGAAAATTACTTTAAAGATGATGATGTCAACCAGACACCTTGTCTTTGTTGGTCTTCATCAGCAGCCCTATTTTTCAGTAACTGGGTGAACTATGCCGTCTATCAGGAGACGCCTTTTGACTGGAGAAAGATAGAAGATGATGCATCTGCATATGGGTATTTATAAGAGGAATTATGACATATTTAGACGCTTTTAAATCAGGGAACTTGGTTTTACCGAGTGCCCTGCTCTTGCATTTTAAGGAACTCTTTCCTTCTAGCGATGATTTTCTGGTCTGGCAATTTTTCTATTTGCAAAATACGACAGGTTTGGAAGAAATGTCGCCGAGCCAGATTGCTGAAAGGATTGGCAAGGAAATTTCGGATGTCAACCAGTCTATTTCCAACTTGACAGAGAGGGGACTTCTCCAATATCGTACTATCGAATTAAATGGCGAAATTGAATTGCTCTTTGATGCTAGTCTAGCCTTGGAACGTTTGGATGACTTGCTTGGAGCTAGTGCTTCGAGTTCAGACCAGTTGACACCTCAAAACCAGCTTAAGGATTTGGTAGAGACCTTCCAGCAGGAGTTGGGACGCTTGTTGACGCCTTTTGAGATTGAGGATTTGACCAAGACCCTTAAGGAAGATGGAACCAGTGCTGACTTGATTAAGGAAGCTCTTCGTGAAGCTGTTTTGAATGGAAAACCAAACTGGAAGTACATTCAAGCTATTTTGAGAAACTGGCGCCATGAAGGTATCAAAAGTGTGGCTCAAATTGAGGCCAAGCGGGCAGAAAGAGAAGCAAGCAATCCTCAGTTGACACAGGTATCTGCAGATTTCAGAAATGCCATGGATCTTTGGAAAGATTAATCGTTGTAAGCAGGCTTGAAATCCGAGTAAGATTTGCAAGCTGTGTATAATTGTGATAAAATAAATAGAAAATAAATTGAAAAAAGAGGTATGTGAAATGTCACGTAAACCATTTATCGCTGGTAACTGGAAAATGAACAAAAATCCAGAAGAAGCTAAAGCATTTGTTGAAGCAGTTGCATCAAAACTTCCTTCATCAGACCTTGTTGAAGCAGGGATCGCTGCTCCAGCTCTTGATTTGACAACTGTACTTGCTGCTGCTAAAGGTTCAAACCTTAAAGTTGCTGCTCAAAACTGCTACTTTGAAAATGCAGGTGCTTTCACTGGTGAAACTAGCCCACAAGTTTTGAAAGAAATCGGTACTGACTACGTTGTTATCGGTCACTCAGAACGCCGTGACTACTTCCATGAAACTGACGAAGATATCAACAAAAAAGCAAAAGCAATCTTTGCAAACGGTATGCTTCCAATCATCTGTTGTGGTGAGTCGCTTGAAACTTACGAAGCTGGTAAAGCTGCTGAGTTTGTAGGTGCTCAAGTATCTGCTGCATTGGCTGGATTGACTGCTGAACAAGTTGCTGCATCAGTTATCGCTTATGAGCCAATCTGGGCTATCGGTACTGGTAAATCAGCTTCACAAGACGATGCACAAAAAATGTGTAAAGTTGTTCGTGACGTTGTAGCTGCTGACTTTGGTCAAGAAGTTGCGGACAAAGTTCGTGTTCAATACGGTGGTTCTGTTAAACCTGAAAACGTTGCTTCATACATGGCTTGCCCAGACGTTGACGGTGCCCTTGTTGGTGGTGCGTCACTTGAAGCTGAAAGCTTCTTGGCATTGCTTGACTTTGTAAAATAATTAGTAAGTAGCAAAAGCTAGGTGGAACAGCATTCAGATGTCTGTTCCATTTTTTGTAGGGGAGGAAAGATTGAAAACAAAGATTGGAAAAATTGGATTAGCAGGTGCCTTTTTGCTTGGATTAGCAGTCAATCAAGTGGCTGCAAATGAAGCTGAAGTGAAAGCCTCTTCGGAAGAAAGCAGTGTGCAAGCTTCTTTTAGCAAGGTAGAAGAAAAGAAATCAGAAACAACTGCAAGTCAAAAAGAAGAAGAGAAAAAAGTTGAGACTTCTTCTAGTCAGCGTCCAGAGAAAGAGGAAGCAGTCAAAGAGACGAGAGCTAGTAGTCAGAAAGAAGAAAGCAAACCAAGTTCAACATCAGCACACTGGGAGGGTGACTTCTATGTAAAAGCAGATGGTTCAAAAGCTAAGAGTGAGTGGATTTTTGATACTAGTTATAATAGCTGGTTCTATATAAAAGCAGATGGTCGTTATGCCCAAAAAGAATGGCATGGGAACTACTACCTCAAAGCAGGTGGTTACATGGCTAAAAATGAATGGGTTTACGATAGCAATTATAAGAGCTGGTTCTACCTCAAGGCAGATGGTTCTTATGCAGAACAAGAATGGCAGAAAATTAATGGCAAATGGTACTATTTCAAGAAATGGGGCTATATGGCTAAAAGTCAGTGGCAAGGAAATTATTTCTTGAATGGTCAAGGTGCCATGATGCAAAACGAATGGCTTTACGATCCAGCTTATTCTTCTTATTTCTATCTTAAGGCAGATGGTTCTTACGCTAATGAACAGTGGCAAAAGATTGATGGCAAGTGGTATTATTTCAAGAAGTGGGGTTACATGGCCAAAGATGAGTGGTATGGGAACTACTATCTTACTGAAAGTGGTGCTATGGCAATAGGTGAGTTAATTATGGACGATACTCGCTATACTTTTACTGATTCAGGGGAACTGAAAGAAAAGAAAGCCTTGAATGTTGGTTGGGTTTATCGAAACGGACACCGTTACTTCTTTAATCATCGTGAAGAACAAGTTGGAACAGACCGTGCTAAGAAGGTTATTGATGTCAGTGAGCATAATGGCCGCATTAGTGATTGGAAAAAGGTTATCCAGGAAAATGGAGTTGACGGCGTTATTGTTCGCTTGGGATATAGTGGTGTAGAAGATAAGGAATTGGCTTATAATATTCAAGAATTTAATCGACTAGGCATTCCTTATGGTGTTTATCTTTATACCTATGCAGAAAATGAAACAGATGCTGAGAATGATGCCAAACAGACTATTGAACTCTTGAAAAAATACAAGATGAACTTGTCTTATCCAATTTACTATGATGTTGAAAACTGGGAATATGAAAATAAATCTAAGAAAGCTCCATCAGATACAGACACTTGGGTTAAAATCATCAATAAGTATATGGAAACCATGAAAAAAGCAGGTTATCAAAATGTGAAAGTTTATAGCTATCGTCAACTTTTACAAACTCGTTTGAATCATCCAAATATTTTACAACATGTAAACTGGGTTGCGGCCTATACGGATGCGCTTGATTGGAATAATCCTCATTATTCAGGAGAAAAAGGATGGCAATATACTTCATCTGACTCTCTTAAAGGGATTCGGGGTCATGTTGATGTTAGCGTCTGGTATTAAGATGTAAAACTTAGAAAAGAGCCTACAAATTGTATGCTCTTTTCTTTATTTTATCTCTGTTAAGAGAGTTTGAAAGTGACTGGATTTCATTCTAAAAAATTCTTAAATTATCAGTCTATTGCAACTTTTCTCATGTGAGTCATTTGGCTTGCTATTGGTTTTCCTTAGTAGTATACTAAGGTAGTAATCATTAAGAAGTGGTTACAAATAATAATGAATGAGGTAAAATAAAATGGTAGAATTGAAAAAAGAAGCAGTAAAAGACGTAACATCATTGACAAAAGCAGCGCCAGTAGCATTGGCAAAAACAAAGGAAGTATTGAACCAAGCTGTTGCTGATTTGTATGTGGCCCATGTGGCTTTGCACCAAGTACACTGGTACATGCGTGGTCGTGGTTTCCTTGTATGGCATCCAAAAATGGATGAGTATATGGAAGCTCTTGATGGTCAATTGGATGAAATCAGCGAACGCTTGATTACACTTGGTGGTAGCCCATTCTCTACATTGACAGAATTCCTTCAAAACAGTGAAATCGAAGAAGAAGCTGGTGAATACCGTAATGTTGAAGAAAGCTTGGAACGTGTCCTTGCTATCTACCGTTACTTGTCAGAACTCTTCCAAAAAGGTTTGGATGTCACTGATGAAGAAGGTGACGATGTGACAAACGGTATCTTTGCAGATGCTAAAACTGAAACTGATAAAACAATCTGGATGCTTGCGGCAGAACTTGGACAAGCACCTGGTTTGTAAGAAATAATAGCAACATATATAAATCTGTAAGAAATTTCTTACAGATTTTTTCTATCTTGTAAGCTATCCCAAACCAGTCTTTTTTTGAGTTTTTTGATAAAATAGTACTATCAGTAAAAAGGATGGAAGCATGACTAAGAAAATCGTAGCTATTTGGGCCCAGGATGAAGATGGTGTAATTGGGAAGGACAATCGTCTGCCTTGGCATTTACCAGCAGAACTGCAACACTTCAAAGAAACAACTCTGAATCATGCTATCTTGATGGGGCGTGTGACCTTTGATGGAATGGGGCGTCGCTTGCTTCCCAAACGGGAAACCTTGATTTTGACGCGTAATTCTGAAGAAAAGATAGACGGGGTTGCTACTTTTTATGATGTTCAGTCTGTCTTGGACTGGTATCAGGCTCAAGATAAGAATCTTTATATTTTAGGTGGAAAGCAAATTTTTCAAGCTTTTGAACCCTACCTTGACGAAGTGATTGTGACTCACATTCATGCTCGGGTGGAAGGAGATACCTATTTCCCTGAAGAGTTTGACCTGTCTATTTTTGAGACGGTTTCAAGCAAATCCTATACCAAAGATGAGAAAAATCCTTATGATTTTACCATCCAATACCGCAAGAGAAAGGAAGTCTAATGGAACGTAGTATATTTGGTTTTTTCACAGCCATGCTGTGTTTGGTCTGCTTGCTTGCAGGGGCACAGGCTTTTCGTAAAAAGCGCTATGGACTTTCTGTCCTGCTCTGGTTAAATGCCTTTACCAATTTGGTCAATAGTATCCATGCTTTTTACATGACCTTATTTTAGATAGAATGACAGTATAGAATAGAACGGAAGGAAATCATGCCTACAAATAGGAATAATGATATGATGGTTTATTGCTCATTTTGTGGCAAAAGCCAAGAAGAAGTACAAAAAATAATCGCTGGCAACAATGCCTTTATCTGTAATGAATGTGTGGAGTTGGCCCAGGAAATCATTCGTGAGGAGTTGGCGGAAGAAGTCTTGGCAGACTTGTCTGAGGTACCAAAACCAATTGAACTCCTCCATATCTTGAACCACTATGTAATTGGTCAAGATCGTGCCAAGCGTGCCTTGGCAGTGGCGGTTTACAACCACTACAAACGTATCAATTTTCACGATACGCGAGAAGAGTCAGAAGATGTAGATTTGCAGAAGTCAAACATCTTGATGATTGGCCCAACTGGTTCAGGGAAAACTTTCCTTGCTCAGACCTTGGCTAAGAGCTTGAATGTACCTTTTGCGATTGCGGATGCGACAGCTCTTACTGAGGCTGGTTATGTAGGTGAGGACGTGGAAAACATCCTTCTCAAACTATTGCAGGCTGCTGACTTTAACATTGAACGTGCAGAGCGTGGCATTATTTATGTGGATGAAATTGACAAGATTGCCAAGAAGAGTGAGAACGTGTCTATCACACGTGATGTTTCTGGTGAAGGGGTGCAACAAGCCCTTCTCAAGATTATCGAGGGAACTGTTGCTAGCGTACCGCCTCAAGGTGGACGCAAGCATCCACAACAAGAGATGATTCAAGTGGATACTAAAAACATCCTCTTCATCGTGGGTGGTGCCTTTGATGGTATTGAAGAAATTGTCAAACAACGTCTGGGTGAAAAAGTCATCGGATTTGGTCAAAATAATAAAGCGATTGATGAAAATAGCTCTTACATGCAAGAAATCATCGCAGAAGATATTCAAAAATTTGGTATTATCCCTGAGTTGATTGGACGTTTGCCTGTCTTTGCTGCTCTTGAGCAATTGACGGTTGATGACTTGGTTCGTATCTTGAAAGAGCCAAGAAATGCCTTGGTTAAACAATATCAAACCTTGCTTTCTTATGATGATGTCGAGTTGGAATTTGACGACGAAGCCCTTCAAGAAATCGCCAATAAGGCCATCGAACGGAAGACAGGTGCGCGTGGTCTTCGCTCAATTATTGAAGAAACCATGCTAGACGTCATGTTTGAAGTACCGAGTCAGGAAAATGTGAAATTGGTTCGCATCACAAAAGAAGCTGTCGATGGAACGGATAAACCAATCTTGGAAACAGCCTAGAGGTGACTATGGAAATCAATACACACAATGCTGAAATCTTGCTCAGTGCGGCGAATAAATCCCACTACCCACAGGATGAACTGCCAGAGATTGCCCTAGCAGGGCGTTCAAATGTTGGCAAGTCTAGCTTTATCAACACCATGCTGAACCGCAAGAATCTAGCCCGAACATCAGGTAAACCTGGTAAAACCCAGCTTCTCAACTTCTTTAATATCGATGATAAGATGCGCTTTGTGGATGTGCCTGGTTATGGCTATGCCCGTGTTTCTAAAAAGGAACGTGAAAAGTGGGGGAGCATGATTGAGGAGTACCTAACGACTCGGGAAAATCTCCGTGCAGTGGTCAGTCTAGTTGACCTTCGTCATGACCCGTCAGCAGATGATGTACAGATGTATGAATTTCTCAAATACTATGAGATTCCGGTTATCATCGTTGCGACTAAGGCAGATAAGATTCCTCGTGGTAAGTGGAACAAGCACGAATCAGCAATCAAAAAGAAATTAAACTTTGACCCAAGTGACGACTTTATCCTCTTTTCATCTGTCAGCAAGGCAGGGATGGATCAAGCTTGGGATGCAATTTTAGAAAAATTATGAGGTAAAGAAATGGCAAAAACAATTCATACAGACAAAGCTCCAAAGGCTATCGGACCATATGTTCAAGGAAAAATCGTTGGCAACCTTTTGTTTGCTAGTGGTCAAGTTCCTCTATCTCCTGAAACTGGGGAAATCGTTGGAGAAACGATCCAAGAACAGACAGAACAAGTCTTGAAAAACATCGGTGCTATTTTGGCAGAAGCAGGAACAGACTTTGACCATGTTGTCAAAACAACTTGCTTCTTGAGCGATATGAACGACTTTGTTCCTTTTAACGAGGTTTACCAAACGGCCTTTAAAGAGGAATTTCCAGCTCGTTCAGCTGTGGAGGTAGCTCGTCTTCCTCGTGATGTAAAAGTCGAAATCGAAGTCATCGCAGAGATTGGATAAGCTAGTTGAAGTTTGGTGTTGCCAAACTTCTTTTGATATAAGGAGAAAAAGATGACAAAGAAACAACTTCACTTGGTGATTGTGACAGGGATGAGTGGTGCTGGGAAAACAGTTGCCATTCAGTCCTTCGAAGATTTGGGTTATTTTACTATTGATAATATGCCGCCAGCTCTCTTGCCTAAGTTTTTGCAGTTGGTTGAAACAAAGGAAGACGACCATAAGTTGGCTTTGGTAGTGGATATGCGTAGCCGTTCTTTCTTCTCAGAGATTCAAGCTGTTTTGGATGAGTTGGAAAACAAGGAAGAACTGGACTTTAAAATTCTCTTTTTGGATGCAGCTGATAAGGAATTGGTCGCTCGTTACAAGGAAACTAGACGAAGTCACCCTCTAGCTGCAGATGGACGGATTTTGGATGGAATCAAGCTGGAACGTGAACTCTTGGCGCCTTTGAAAAATATGAGTCAAAATGTGGTGGATACGACTGAACTCACTCCACGTGAGCTACGTAAAACCATTGCAGAGCAGTTTTCAGACCAAGAACAAGCCCAGTCTTTCCGTATCGAAGTTATGTCTTTTGGCTTTAAATATGGAATCCCGATTGATGCAGACTTGGTTTTTGATGTCCGTTTCTTGCCAAATCCATACTACCTTCCAGAACTGCGAAACCAAACGGGTGTAGATGAACCAGTTTATGACTATGTCATGAATCATCCTGAGTCAGAAGACTTTTATCAACATTTGTTGACCTTGATTGAACCGATTTTGCCAAGTTACCAAAAGGAAGGGAAGTCCGTTTTGACTATCGCCATGGGGTGTACGGGTGGTCAACACCGTAGTGTGGCTTTTGCTAAACGCTTGGCGCAAGACTTATCCAAGAATTGGCCTGTTAATGAAGGGCATCGCGACAAAGACCGAAGAAAGGAAACGGTAAACCGTTCATGAGAAAACCAAAGATAACGGTGATTGGTGGAGGGACTGGTATCCCCGTCATTCTTAAAAGTCTGCGTGAAAAAGATGTGGAAATCGCTGCTATCGTAACGGTGGCAGATGATGGTGGTTCATCAGGTGAACTCCGAAAAAATATGCAGCGGTTGACACCGCCAGGTGATCTTCGTAATGTCCTGGTAGCCATGTCGGATATGCCTAAGTTTTATGAGAAAGTCTTTCAGTATCGCTTTTCTGAAGATGCTGGAGCCTTTGCTGGACATCCGCTGGGAAATCTCATTATCGCTGGCCTGTCAGAAATGCAGGGTTCGACCTATAATGCCATGCAGTTGTTGAGCAAATTTTTCCATACAACTGGGAAGATTTATCCTTCCAGTGACCATCCTTTGACCCTGCATGCAGTTTTTCAGGATGGGACAGAAGTGGCTGGAGAGAGTCATATTGCAGACCATACAGGCATGATTGACCACGTCTATGTGACCAATACCCTCAACGATGATACGCCTCTAGCCAGTCGTCGAGTGGTGCAGACCATTCTTGAAAGTGACATGATTGTACTCGGACCTGGTTCTCTATTTACCTCGATTTTGCCCAATATCGTGATTAAGGAAATTGGGCAGGCGCTTTTGGAGACCAAGGCAGAAATCGCTTATGTCTGCAATATCATGACCCAACGTGGGGAGACGGAACACTTTACAGATAGTGACCACGTGGAGGTTTTGCATCGCCACCTTGGTCGAGCTTTTATCGATACTGTCTTGGTGAATATTGAAAAAGTGCCGCAGGAATACATGAATTCCAACCGTTTTGATGAATACTTGGTGCAGGTGGAACATGATTTTGCTGGTCTTTGTAAGCAAGTTCCACGCGTGATTTCATCTAATTTCCTCCGTCTGGAAAATGGAGGTGCCTTCCACGATGGAGATTTGATTGTGGATGAGTTGATGCGGATTATACAGGTGAGAAAATGAGTTTCACAGTAGCAGTAAAAGAAGAAATCTTGAGTCAGCACCATCTGAGTCGGCATGAATTATCTGCCATTATCAAGATGTCTGGAAGTATCGGTCTTTCGACTTCGGGCTTGACCTTGTCAGTCGTGACAGAAAATGCCAAACTGGCTCGGCACCTCTATGAGTCCTTTCTCCATTTTTATGAAATCAAATCGGAAATCCGACATCACCAAAGAAGTAATCTTCGTAAGAATCGGGTCTATACCGTTTTTACAGATGAAAAGGTGCAGGACCTTCTGAGTGATTTGCACTTGGCAGACTCCTTTTTTGGTCTAGAAACGGGTATTGATGAGGCGATCTTATCGGATGAGGAAGCCGGTCGTGCCTATCTTTGTGGCGCTTTCTTGGCAAATGGCAGCATTCGTGATCCTGAATCGGGTAAGTACCAGTTGGAAATCAGTTCTGTTTATTTGGACCACGCGCAAGGGATTGCCTCCCTTCTCCAGCAGTTTTTGCTGGATGCCAAGGTGCTTGAGCGCAAGAAGGGAGCTGTGACTTATCTCCAGCGAGCCGAAGATATTATGGACTTCTTGATAGTTATTGGAGCCATGAAGGCGCGTGACGATTTTGAGCGAGTTAAGATTTTGCGTGAAACCCGTAACGACCTTAATCGGGCTAATAATGCTGAAACGGCCAATATTGCTCGAACAGTTTCTGCTAGCATGAAGACCATCAACAATATCAGTAAAATCAAAGATATCATGGGCTTAGAAAATCTGCCAGTGGATTTGCAGGAGGTAGCGCAGTTGCGGATTCAACACCCAGACTATTCTATTCAGCAGTTAGCTGATAGCCTTAGCGCCCCTCTGACCAAAAGTGGTGTTAACCACAGACTCAGAAAAATCAATAAGATAGCCGATGAGTTATAAAGATATAAAACACCTCTTTCTTGACAATTAAATAGAGTATGTGAGATAATAAAGGGGAATTGAGAAGTTCTAGCATTTTAGTGCTAACAGAAATCCCCTCGGTACTGCAATACTGAGGGGATTTTTTTCTGGGTTAGATAGCACTAACCAGGAAGGTTACTTGTCGAAGTGATCGTCTAACCAACGAGTCACCAGCCATGAGATGATACTCTCGATGACTGCGATAAGTACTATTTTGAGAAGTTCTAGCATCTGTAATACCTCCTTTTCCAAGGCGTATTGTTAGTGCCGTCCCTATTATATCACATGTTTTATCAGTTTGATAGGCATTTTTATTTTTGTTAAAGAAGGGGGAAATATGATCTAACAAATTAGCCGATGAATTATAAAACCACGAATCCTATGTGACTCGTGGTTCTTTTTTATAAACTAGTAGAGTGTTTTGGTTGTACTTTTTGCTCTGGGTCAATGTAGTTGATGGCATTGTTAACAGCGGTTGGTGCTTCTCCAAGCCCTGTCGCAATCAAGTCAATTTTTCCGTCATAGTAGCAACAGTCACCGATAGCATAGATACCTGCTTGGCTAGATTCTTGCTTGCTGTTGACGATAATCTTGTGGCGGTTGAGGTCCAGACCCCAGTTTTTAAGGTTACCAACAGAAGATTTGAAACCATAGTTGACAAAGAGGTGGTCTAGGTCAATAGTGTCTGTTTCATCAGATTTTACTTTTGTGATTTCAAGTTTATCGAGAGTTTTCCCATCTCCAAGGAGTTGGCTAGGGACGAATGGTGTCTTGATGGTCACAGAAGATTCCTGCAAGGCTTGGACACTGTGTTCCAAGGCACGGAAATTATCTCTGCGGTGAACAAGGGTTGTTGGTGCAATTTTTTCAAAAGCCAAGGCCCAATCCACAGCCGAGTCTCCTCCACCAAGAATCGTCACTTTCTTACCAGCATATTGCTGGATGTTGGAAACGTGGTAGTGGATATTTTCATAGCCTTCAACGCCTTCTAGTTCCAGAGGACGTGGTTTGAAGGCGCCGCCACCCATAGCAATGATAACTGTTTTAGACAGGTGACTTCCTTTAGAAGTTGTGATGACAAATCCTTCTTCTTGTTTTTCAATCTCAAGAACCGTTTCATTGAGATGAATAGGGGTATCAAAGCCGTTTAACTGTTCAATCAAGCGGTTAGTCAACTCTTCTCCAGTCAGGTTTGGGAAACCTGGGACGTCTAAAATTTCCTTTTCAGGATAGAGAATGGCAGGTTGTCCACCGAGTTGGGGAAGAGAGTCGATAATTTGGACCTTGGCTTGGCGTAGATGGGCATAAAAGGCCGCAAAAAGCCCGACGGGACCACCACCTACAATGGTAATATCATAGAGTTGAGACATGGTTTCTCCTTTGTTTTTTCTAGTCATACTCTTCGAAAATCAAGTTCAAACCACGTCAGCGTCGCCTTACCGTACTCAAGTACAGCCTGCGGCTAGCTTCCTAGTTTGCTCTTTGATTTTCATTGAGTATCAGTTTATTTTATCATATTTTTTCTTTAATTTAAAATGAAGTAGGATAGGGAAAAAAATGCCAGAAAAATGGTATAATAGAAAGGAACGTGTTTGGACAGAGAGGAGACAGCAGATGAACTTTCAACAATTATCCAACCTGCAATATTGGACTAGCTTGTTTTCTAGTCCTTGGAGTATTGCCATCAATGTGTTTGATATTTTGATTGTGGCCTATATTTTATATCGTTTTACAAAAGCTATAGCTGGTACCAAGATTATGATTTTGGTGCGGGGGGTTGTGATCTTTGTATTAGCCCAGGTTGTGGCCAATATCCTTGGTTTAACAACGATTTCTTGGTTGATTAATCAGATTATCACCTATGGAGTCATTGCTGCAGTTGTGATCTTCTCTCCAGAGATTCGGACTGGTTTGGAACGTTTGGGAAGGGCGACAGATTTCTTTTCTACTGCTCAAATTAGTGCAGAGGAGCAAATGATTCGTGCCTTTGTCAAGTCGGTTGAATATATGAGTCCTCGTAAGATTGGTGCTCTGGTTGCCATCCAACGAGTTCGGACCTTGCAAGAATACATTGCGACAGGGATTCCTTTGGATGCCAATATTTCAGCTGAACTCCTTATTAATATCTTTATCCCCAACACTCCCCTACACGATGGTGCTGTGATTATCAGAGAAAATCGGATTGCAGTCACCTCTGCCTATCTACCCTTAACAGAAAGCACAGGGATTTCAAAGGAATTTGGGACCAGACACCGGGCGGCTATCGGTTTGTCAGAAGTATCCGATGCCTTGACCTTCATCGTCTCAGAGGAAACAGGTGGCATTTCTATTACCTATAACGGTGTTTTCAAGCACGACTTGACGATTGAAGAATTTGAAGCAGAGCTACGAGCAATTCTTTTGCCAGCCGTTGAGGAAAAAGTCAGTTTCAAG
Source organism: Streptococcus bovismuti (assembly GCF_042436615.2). Taxonomy (GTDB): domain Bacteria; phylum Bacillota; class Bacilli; order Lactobacillales; family Streptococcaceae; genus Streptococcus. Next base: position 157,118 of record NZ_JBHMFR020000004.1, read on the forward strand.
GACCGTTTGTTAGGAGGTTGGAAATATGAGAAAAAATAGTCTATACATCATTTCATCTCTCTTTTTTGCTTGTATCTTATTCATCTATGCAACGTCAACCAACTTTCAAAATAGTAATACCGCAAGGCAGGTTAAATCAGAAACTTACACCAATACGATAACGAACGTTCCTATCGTTATTCACTATGATAATGACCAGTATTTCATTAGTGGATTTGCATCAGAGGTTTCAGTTGTGCTGACAGGAGCCAATCGTGTGACCTTGGCCAGCGAAATGCAGGAAAGTACTCGTAAGTTTAAGGTAACTGCTGATTTGACGGATGCCAGTGTTGGAACGATTGAAGTTCCCTTGAATATTGAAAATCTTCCAAGCGGATTGACTGCTGTGGCAACGCCTCAAAAGATCACAGTGAAAGTTGGGAAGAAGGTTAAGCGAGATGGGATGATTGTTGTGCCACAAGTTGACCAAAGCCAGATTGATTCCAAGCTACAAATTGATAGTGTAACCGTGTCAAATGAACGGGTCTCTGTCACAACTGACCAAGAAACACTAGCTAAAATTGATCGTATTATTGCGCTTTTACCAACCAGCGAACGCATAACAGGTAATTACAGTGGTTCAGTACCTTTGCAGGCAATCGACCGTAATGGTGTTGTCTTACCAGCGGTGATTACTCCATTTGATACGACAATGAAGGTCACTACAAAACCTGTGGGTACAAGTTCAAACACATCAAATTCAACTACAAGCAGTTCGTCGGAGACATCTTCGTCAACGAAAGCAACTAGTTCAAAAACGAATTAAAAATAGGAAAAGGATTTTATAAAAATGGGTAAATATTTTGGGACTGATGGAGTCCGTGGAGAAGCTAACGTAGAACTAACGCCAGAATTGGCCTTTAAACTAGGACGTTTTGGAGGCTATGTTCTTAGCCAACATGAAACGGAAGCACCGAAAGTTTTTGTGGGACGTGATACACGTATTTCTGGGGAAATGCTAGAATCTGCCTTGGTAGCTGGTCTTCTTTCAGTTGGTATTCACGTATACAAACTAGGTGTTTTGGCAACACCAGCAGTAGCTTACTTGGTAAAAACTGAAGGAGCAAGTGCTGGTGTCATGATTTCTGCTAGCCACAATCCAGCCCTTGATAATGGAATTAAGTTCTTTGGCGGTGATGGCTTCAAACTGGACGATGAAAAAGAAGCAGAAATTGAAGCCTTGCTAGACGCTGCGGAAGATACTCTTCCTCGTCCAAGTGCAGAAGGCTTGGGAACCTTGGTAGATTATCCAGAAGGCTTGCGTAAGTATGAAGGCTATCTTGTTTCAACTGGAACTCCTCTTGAGGGAATGAAGGTTGCCTTGGACACAGCAAACGGTGCGGCGTCTACAAGTGCCCGTCAAATCTTTGCAGACCTTGGCGCTCAATTAACTGTTATCGGGGAAACACCAGATGGTCTTAACATCAACCTTAATGTTGGTTCAACTCACCCAGAAGCTCTTCAAGATGTGGTCAAAGAAAGCGGCTCAGCTATTGGTTTGGCCTTTGACGGAGACAGTGACCGTTTGATTGCTGTTGATGAAAATGGCGACATCGTTGATGGTGACAAGATTATGTACATCATCGGGAAATACCTTTCTGAAAAAGGACAATTGGCCCAAAATACAATCGTGACAACTGTTATGTCCAACCTTGGTTTCCACAAGGCCTTGGACCGTGAAGGCATTAACAAGGCAGTCACTGCAGTTGGCGACCGCTATGTTGTGGAAGAAATGAGAAAATCAGGCTACAACCTCGGTGGTGAACAGTCTGGTCACGTCATCTTGATGGACTACAATACAACGGGTGATGGTCAATTATCAGCTGTCCAATTGACAAAAATCATGAAGGAAACTGGTAAGAGCTTGTCAGAGTTGGCAGCAGAAGTAACCATCTATCCACAAAAATTAGTCAATATCCGAGTGGAAAATGCCATGAAGGAAAAGGCTATGGAAGTGCCAGCTATCAAGGTTATCATCGAGAAGATGGAAGCTGAAATGGCGGGGAATGGCCGTATCCTTGTTCGCCCAAGTGGAACAGAGCCTCTTTTGCGTGTTATGGCAGAAGCGCCTACAACAGAAGAAGTGGACTACTATGTTGATACCATCGCAGACGTAGTCCGAGCTGAAATCGGGATTGACTAAATCCTAGAAAACTAGATGAAAATAAAAAATTATGGTACAATAGCTTATAATATTGTAGCCGAGGGAGAAAGACATGAATCTTAAACGTGAACAAGAATTTGTTAGTCAGTATCATTTTGATGCGCGTAATTTTGAATGGGAAAATGAAAATGGAGCTCCTGAAACTAAGGTGGATGTGAACTTCCAATTAATTCAACATGACCAAGAAAATCAAGTGACTTCCTTGATTGTTATCTTGAGTTTTATGATTGTATTTGATAAATTTGTCATCAGTGGAACCATTTCACAGGTGAACCATATCGATGGTCGTATTGTTAACGAACCAAGTGAATTGAACCAAGAAGAAGTGGAAACCTTGGCTCGTCCATGTTTGAACATGCTCAACCGTTTGACTTATGAAGTAACTGAAATTGCATTAGACTTACCAGGAATCAATTTGGAGTTCTAATATGAAATTAGCTGTTATCACAGATTCCTCTGCCTATCTCAGTGCAGATACCTTGCAAAGAGAAGATTTATTTGTCTTGGATATTCCTGTTAATATTGATGGTGAGGAGTATGTCGAAGGGATCAATCTGACTGCTGAGGAATTTTACCAAAAAATGGCTCAGGCTTCTGAATTGCCTAAGACCAGTCAACCAAGTATTGCCAAGTTAGATGAGATTCTAACTTCGCTTAAAGAACAAGGCTATACACATGCTTTGGGGCTTTTCCTATCTTCTGGAATTTCAGGTTTTTACCAAAATATCCAGTACATGGTCGATGATTATGAGGGATTAACCATTGCCTTCCCAGACACTTTGATTACAAGTGCTCCTCTGGGTATCATGGTTGAAAGTGTCTTTAACTGGCGAGACCAGGGTGATGACTTTGCCATTATTCAGGATAAGCTAGCTATCCAAATTAGTCACACATCTGCTTTCATCATGGTCGATGATTTGGACCACTTGGTTAAAGGTGGACGCCTTTCAAATGGAGCTGCGATTTTGGGCAATCTGCTAAGCATTAAGCCAATCCTTTATTTCAACGACCAAGGTGTGATTGAAGTTTACGAAAAAGTTCGTACTGAAAAGAAAGCAACCAAGCGCTTAATTGAAATCATCAAGGAAGCCACAGCTTCAGGCCAATACCGTGTCATTGTCATTCACGGGAATGCTCCTGAAAAGGCTGAAGAATTGCGTCAGCACTTGCTAGATTCTGAAGTGGGTACGGATATTTCACTTGCTACATTTGGTAGTGTCATTGGAACACACCTAGGTGCAGGCAGTATTGCTCTGGGTTATATTCCAGTGATTTAGTTGGCACTTCTAGACTAGTTAAGAAGTTAGCAAATGAACACGCCTGGAACCTTGTGTGAAAAAGACAGTTCTTTCAAGGAGTAGACACTCTTTGATCAGAACTCCTATTTTCACTTTGTGTTCTTACAGGCTTTGTATCTTGGAAATTGAACATGGACTATCTGCCTCTTGAAAAAAGATGACTGCCTTGACTTTCATGGAAAGTCAGCCCCATTCCCTATTTTTCATGGGTAGCTAAGGTCCTTTGTATCTTAGACAGGAGTAGAGATGAGTATTCGAGTAATTATTGCTGGTTTTAAGGGAAAGATGGGCCAGGCTGCTTGCCAGATGGTCTTGACTGATTCAGATTTGGACTTGGTAGCAGTTTTGGATCCCTTTGAGTCTGAATCAGAATGGCAGGGTATTCCTGTTTTCAAGGATAAAGCTGATTTGGTCGGTTTTGAAGCGGATGTCTGGGTAGATTTTACTACACCAGCTGTTGCCTATGAAAATACACGTTTTGCTCTTGAAAATGGCTTTGCTCCAGTAGTTGGAACAACAGGTTTCACAAGTGAAGAAATTGCAGAGCTAAAAGAATTTTCTCGTGCCCAAGATTTGGGTGGTTTGATCGCTCCTAACTTTGCCTTGGGTGCTGTTTTACTCATGCAATTTGCAAGGCAGGCTGCTAAATATTTCCCAAATGTGGAGATTATCGAGCTCCATCATGACAAGAAAAAGGATGCTCCGAGTGGAACTGCTATTAAAACAGCTGAGTTAATGGCAGAAGTTCGAGAGTCTATCCAGCAGGGTGCAGCAGATGAGGAAGAATTGATTGCAGGTGCCCGTGGTGCTGACTTTGATGGCATGCGCATCCACTCAGTTCGTTTGCCAGGCTTAGTAGCCCATCAGGAAGTCATTTTTGGCAATCAGGGAGAAGGATTGACACTCCGTCATGACTCCTATGATCGCAGCTCCTTCATGACAGGGGTGAATTTGGGAATCAAAGAAGTTGTCAAGCGTCATGAGCTTGTCTATGGATTAGAACACTTATTATGAGATTAACGCAAATGCCTTCTGAATTTCAGAAGGCTTTACCAGTATTAGAAAAAATCAAAGAAGCAGGATTTGAAGCCTATTTTGTTGGGGGATCTGTTCGAGATGCCCTCCTCAATCGTCCCATCCACGATGTGGATATTGCGACGTCTTCGTATCCAGAAGAAACCAAGCAGATTTTTCCGCGAACAGCCGATATCGGAATCGAGCATGGAACTGTCTTGGTCTTAGATGGGGACGAGGAGTATGAAGTAACCACTTTTCGGACAGAGGATGTTTATGTGGACTATCGTAGACCCAGTGCGGTTTCCTTTGTGCGTTCGCTAGAAGAAGACCTCAAGCGCCGCGATTTCACAGTCAATGCCTTTGCTTTGGACGAGACAGGAGAAATCATTGACTTGTTCCATGGTTTAGAAGATTTGGAAAAGCAAGTCTTACGAGCAGTTGGAGTGGCTAGTGAGCGTTTCAACGAAGATGCTTTGCGGATTATGCGTGGTTTCCGTTTTCAGGCCAGTCTTGGCTTTGAACTTGAGCCAGAAACATTTGAAGCTATGAAGACCTTGACACCGCTTTTGGAGAAAATTTCTGTAGAGCGTACCTTCGTCGAGTTTGATAAACTCTTGCTGGCTCCATTTTGGAGAAGGGGTTTGGCTTCCATGATTGAGAGTCAAGCTTATGACTATCTCCCTGATATGGCAGCTAGCCAGGACAAGCTCAATAGACTGTTTGATTTGGAGACTGATTTCACCTTTGAATCTTCAGAGCAAGCTTGGGCGGCTTTACTGTCGGCTTTGGAGATTGAAAATGCGCAGCCATTTTTGAAGGCTTGGAAGACCTCACGCCAGTTTGCCAAGCAAGTTCAGGATTTACTGACTATTTTGGCCTTGCGTGAAAAGGGAGAATTGAGCAAGCGCGATTGTTACCGCTTTGACTTGGATTTGCTTTTACAGGCTGAAAATCTTCGTCAGGCTCAAGGGAAACCAGTCAACCCACAAACCATCACAGAAACCTATCAGAGTTTGAACATTCATGACAAGAAAGAAATTCAGATTAATGGTGGCATTTTGATTAAGGAATATGGCTATCAACCAGGTCCAGACTTGGGAGAGATTTTAACAGAGATTGAATATGCCATTGTCGATGGAGAATTGGAAAATGACCGTCAAGCCATCCATGCTTATCTGAGGGAGAAAAAATGAGTGATTTTATCGTTGAAAAACTAAGTAAATCCGTCGGTGACAAGACCGTTTTTAAGGATATTTCCTTTATCATCCATGACCTAGACAGAATCGGTCTGATTGGTGTCAATGGGACTGGCAAGACCACCCTTTTAGATGTCCTTTCTGGTGTTTCTGGCTTTGATGGGGATGTCAGTCCTTTTTCAGCTAAAAATGATTACCAGATTGGTTACTTGACTCAAGATCCTGATTTTGATGATAGCAAGACGGTCTTGGATACGGTCCTATCCAGCGACCTCAAGGAAATCCAGCTTATTCGTGAGTATGAGTTGATCATGCTCAACTACAGTGAGGATAAGCAGGCTCGTTTGGAACGGGTCATGGCAGAGATGGATTCTCTACAAGCTTGGGAAATTGAGAGTCAGGTCAAGACGGTTCTCAGCAAGCTGGGGATTCAGGACTTATCGACTCCAGTTGGGGAATTGTCAGGTGGTTTGAGAAGACGCGTCCAGTTGGCGCAAGTCTTACTTGGCAACCACGACCTCTTGCTTCTGGATGAGCCAACCAACCATCTGGACATTGCGACCATTGAGTGGCTGACCCTCTTTTTAAAAAATTCTAAGAAAACTGTCCTTTTTATTACCCACGACCGTTATTTCCTAGACGCTTTGTCAACTCGGATTTTCGAATTGGATCGCGCAGGCTTGACCGAATATCAGGGCAATTATCAGGACTATGTTCGCCTAAAGGCGGAACAGGATGAGCGCGACGCGGCTCTTCTTCACAAAAAAGAACAACTCTACAAACAAGAATTGGCCTGGATGCGCAGACAACCGCAGGCGCGTGCGACCAAGCAGCAGGCTCGTATCAATCGTTTCCACGACCTGAAAAAGGAAGTTTCAGGCGGCGTTGTTGAAACAGATTTGACCATGAACTTTGAAACCAGTCGGATTGGGAAGAAAGTTATCGAGTTTCAGGATGTTTCTTTTGCCTATGAAAACAAGCCCATTTTGCAAGATTTTAATCTCTTGGTGCAGGCTAAAGACCGTATTGGAATCGTTGGGGACAATGGTGTTGGGAAATCAACCCTGCTCAACCTGATTGCAGGAAGTCTTGAGCCAACTAAAGGACAAGTTGTGATTGGGGAAACTGTTCGTATCGCCTATTTCTCTCAACAAATTGAGGGCTTGGATGAAAGCAAGCGAGTGATCAATTACTTGCAGGAAGTGGCAGAAGAGGTCAAGACCAGCGGTGGTTCTACGACTTCGATTGCAGAGCTGCTGGAGCAGTTTCTTTTCCCACGTTCGACGCATGGAACCTTGATTGAGAAATTGTCAGGGGGAGAGAAAAAACGTCTTTATCTTCTCAAATTGCTCTTGGAAAAACCAAATGTTCTTCTTTTAGATGAGCCAACCAATGATTTGGATATTGCAACCTTGACAGTTTTGGAGAATTTCTTGCAAGGCTTTGCTGGTCCAGTTTTGACAGTTAGCCATGACCGTTATTTCTTGGATAAGGTAGCGACCAAGATTCTCGCTTTTGAGGATGGTAAAATTCGTCCTTTCTTTGGTCATTACACCGACTATCTTGATGAAAAAGCCTTTGAAACAGAGATGGCCAATCAAGTGCAAAAGGCCGAAAAGGAGAAAGTGGTCAAGGTCCGTGAAGACAAGAAACGCATGACCTACCAAGAAAAGCAGGAGTGGGCAAGTATTGAAGGCGATATTGAAGCTTTGGAAAACCGTATCGCTGCTATTGAAGAGGAGATGCAGGCTAATGGGTCCGACTTTGGTAAGCTGGCTACTCTCCAAAAAGAACTAGATGAGAAAAACGAAGCACTCCTTGAAAAATACGAACGCTATGAATATTTAAGTGAGTTGGCATGATGGAAGAAAAAGTCATTAAACGTAGTCCCAAGAAAATCATTTGGAATGCCTTGTTTGGTCTTTTCTTCTTGTTACCTCTCTATTATCTCTATTCGTATTCGCAAAAGGGGACCAGACTTCATACGATAAGTCTTTTGTTTATGCTGGTTTTACTTTTTTTGGGTGTAGTAGTAGTTTATCTGACTTACAGACTTTTAAGTTTGGACAAGGAGTATTTGAGATTTACTGTTCAGGGATTTTACTACAAACCGAATCCAAAGAAATCGAGTCATTTCTATGCTTGGGCTGATGTAGAGGAATTTTCCTTCTCTCGGATTGGAGGGAAGTATAGGAATTCCTATCAGATTGAAGTTTATTTTAAAAACAAGGACAATGCGAGATCCCAATCACTTCTATCTTTACTGAAGAGAAGTTGTTTCCCTTTTTATCAGTCAGCAGATTTGATTATCCCTATCATTTTACTAGATGTAGATTTTCCTGAAAGGGTCTATGAGGCCATGAAGTACTATGAAAGGGAATGGCGTATCGAGCAAAATCGTCAAGCAAGGAAATAGACAAAACAAGCTTCTAAAACCAAATCTTCCAAATGCTTATAAGATAGTTTAGGTTAAAGAAAATCAATCAAAAAAGCCCTATCCACTGGATAGGGTTACTGTTTGTCTTCTTTTTTGGTTTCTTGATGAAAGACATTTTGCCAAGTTTCGTGGCGACGCCAGATACTGGTATGGACGATACCATCTAACTCATAGCTGATGAGTTTGGTCTTTTGACTGATGGAAGTGATTTGAATATCCTTGATAGCTGAATTTAACTCTTTTTCGGCTTTATAGGCCTCTTTATCCATCTGATTTCCATCTTGGCGAATATAGACAAAATCATCAGCCAAGAGTTCTTCCAGTTGATTTCCTTGGTCAATCAATTGTTCACGCATGAGCAATTTTTTATAGACATTGTCTAAAATTTCATCCTCAGGGATAGGTGCTGGTTCGATATGGACATCGGTATCAAAGACTCCAAAACGTTCTTCCAGCATAGACTCGACTTGATCCGCGATTTCATGACTCTCAAAAACAGACAAGTCAGGATTCATTTCTAACGTAATATCCAGGTAGATGTTGCTACCGTAGGTACGACCTCTTTGGGACTTAACCTTGCTGATTTTGGGAATTTCCATGATGGCCTTTTGATAATCCTCAAGCAGACGGTCGTCAAAACCATCTGAAAGACTAAAGGAAGACTCGATGAAGATATCATAGGCAGTTTTCAAGATAAAGAAAGTGATGATGATAGCGACCAGTTTATCCACAATGGGATAATTGAAACTGCTGGCCAGTATGGCAATGGTGGTACCAAGTGAGGTAACAGCATCAGAAAGATTGTCCTTGGCGGCAGCCTTCAGGGCCTTGGAGTTGGATTTCTTACTGAGGCGAGTGTTGTAGAGATACACCACAAACATAATCGTTGCAGAAATGATTCCTAGAGTTGCACCCAGAGGATCAATAACCGTTTCTTCTCGACTGAGAATCTTCTGAATGGTATCACGAAGTACATCGAAGCCGACATAGAACATGATGATAGAAGTGATCAAGCTAGCCAAATCTTCAATCTTCCAGTGACCGAAACGGTGGTCCCGGTCTGCAGGCTGGCGCGCCATCCGTATCCCAATTAAGAGGGCCACATTTCCAATGATATCCGATACGTTGTTAAAACCATCGGCCACCAAACTGGATGAATGAAGGAGGTGGCCAGTTGCTAATTTGGCTGCAGACAAGATCAAATAGGTCGAAATACTGATAATAGCGCCGCGCTCAGCTAACTTGAGATTTGAAATAGATTGCTTCATTCAACTTCCTTTCTAGTCAGATAGTATTTTACCATTATACTGGTTTTTAAGGGAAAATTCAAATAAGGCAGTTTTTAGTCTTTGAAAACTGTTCTAAATTTGGTATAATAGTACTACTCAAGGGAGTAGCTGGCAGAAACCTGTGATAGTGTCGTCATTCCGAATTTCATACTGAAAAGTATGCTTTCCGGCACTATCTTAAACAGCGAGACTTGTTATGATTAACAGGTCTCTTCTTGTTTGTCGTGAAAAGATATGACAGAAAGAGAGTCTGTTTTGCACACAATGTCAAGGAGGAGACACATGTCAAAAGAACAAAAACGCCAAGCGTTTTACACTCAGAGTCCTGAAGAGGTCTTGAATGCTGTAGATGCGACCGAGAAAGGTTTGTCATCTAGCGAGGCGGAAAAGCGCCTTGCAGAATTTGGTCACAATGAACTCGAAGAAGGCGAGAAACGATCAATCCTGGTCAAGTTCATCGAGCAATTTAAGGACTTGATGATTATCATCCTAGTTGCGGCAGCTATCTTGTCAGTCGTGACTTCTGGTGGGGAAGATATCGCAGACGCCATCATCATCCTAGCAGTGGTTATCATCAATGCTGCCTTTGGTGTTTACCAAGAAGGGAAAGCAGAAGAAGCGATCGAAGCCCTCAAATCTATGTCAAGTCCAGCTGCCCGCGTTCTTCGCGATGGTCACATGGCTGAGATTGACTCTAAAGAATTGGTACCAGGTGATATCGTCGCTCTCGAAGCTGGTGATGTGGTACCTGCAGATCTACGTTTGCTAGAAGCCAATTCTCTCAAGATTGAAGAAGCAGCTCTTACAGGTGAGTCTGTGCCAGTCGAAAAAGACTTGACAGTTGAACTTGCTGCAGATGCTGGTATTGGTGACCGTGTCAATATGGCCTTCCAAAACTCAAATGTGACTTATGGTCGTGGGATGGGTGTTGTTGTCAATACAGGTATGTACACGGAAGTTGGTCATATCGCTGGCATGCTCCAAGATGCAGATGAGACAGACACACCACTTAAACAAAACTTGAACAACCTTTCTAAGGTCTTGACTTATGCAATTTTGGTCATTGCCCTTGTTACTTTTGTAGTTGGTGTTTTCATTCAAGGGAAAAATCCACTCGGTGAGTTGATGACCTCTGTTGCCCTTGCCGTTGCAGCCATTCCAGAAGGTCTCCCAGCTATCGTAACTATCGTTCTTGCCCTCGGTACTCAAGTTTTGGCTAAAAGAAACTCTATCGTTCGTAAGTTGCCAGCTGTAGAAACTCTTGGTTCAACAGAAATCATCGCTTCTGACAAGACTGGTACGCTGACTATGAACAAGATGACCGTCGAAAAAGTCTTCTACGATGCGGTTCTACATGACTCAGCTGATGACATTGAACTAGGTCTTGAAATGCCCCTGCTTCGTTCAGTTGTCTTGGCCAATGATACGAAAATTGATGTGGAAGGAAACTTGATTGGTGATCCAACCGAAACAGCCTTTATCCAATATGCTTTGGACAAGGGCTACGATGTCAAAGGATTTTTAGAGAAATATCCTCGTGTGGCTGAGTTGCCATTTGATTCTGAACGTAAGCTCATGTCAACAGTTCATCCACTTGCAGATGGACGCTTCCTCGTAGCTGTTAAAGGTGCGCCAGACCAACTCTTGAAACGTTGTGTTCTTCGTGATAAGGCTGGGGATATTGCTCCGATTGATGAGAAGGTTGCAAATCTCATCCATACAAACAACTCTGAAATGGCTCACCAAGCCTTGCGTGTCCTTGCTGGTGCTTATAAGATTATTGACAGCATTCCAGAAAACCTTATTTCTGAAGAGCTTGAAAATGATTTAATCTTTACTGGTTTGATTGGGATGATTGACCCTGAACGTCCTGAAGCTGCTGAGGCTGTTCGTGTGGCTAAGGAAGCGGGAATTCGTCCAATCATGATCACAGGTGACCATCAAGACACTGCAGAAGCTATTGCTAAACGTTTGGGAATCATTGACGCAAATGATACAGAAGGACATGTTTTAACTGGTGCTGAGCTCAACGAACTATCTGATGAAGACTTTGAAAAAGTCGTTGGTCAATACTCTGTTTATGCCCGTGTGTCTCCAGAACACAAGGTTCGTATCGTCAAGGCTTGGCAAAAACAAGGTAAGGTCGTTGCCATGACAGGTGACGGTGTCAATGATGCTCCGGCTTTGAAAACAGCCGATATCGGTATCGGTATGGGAATCACTGGTACAGAGGTGTCTAAGGGGGCTTCTGACATGATTCTTGCAGATGATAACTTTGCAACTATTATCGTTGCAGTGGAAGAAGGACGTAAGGTCTTCTCAAATATTCAAAAGACTATTCAGTACCTACTTTCTGCCAATACTGCTGAAGTATTAACCATCTTCCTATCTACCTTGTTTGGTTGGGACGTCTTGCAGCCAGTTCATCTTTTGTGGATCAACTTGGTAACAGATACCTTCCCAGCTATCGCTCTTGGTGTTGAGCCAGCTGAGCCTGGTGTCATGAACCATAAACCACGTGGACGCAAGGCAAGCTTCTTCTCAGGTGGTGTTTTGAGTTCTATTATCTATCAAGGTGTACTCCAAGCAGCTATTGTTATGAGTGTTTATGGTCTTGCCCTTCTTTACCCAGTTCACGTGGGTGACAATCATGCCATTCACGCAGATGCCCTTACTATGGCCTTTGCAACACTTGGTTTGATTCAGCTCTTCCATGCCTACAATGTCAAGTCTGTTTACCAATCCATCTTGACAGTTGGACCATTCAAGTCTAAGACCTTCAACTGGTCTATCTTGGTATCCTTCATCCTTCTCATGGCAACAATCGTCGTAGAACCACTTGAAGGAATTTTCCACGTAACCAAACTAGACTTGTCTCAATGGAGAATCGTCATGGCTGGAAGCTTCTCAATGATTATTATCGTCGAAATTGTCAAGTTTGTTCAACGTAAACTTGGCTTTGATAAGAATGCGATTTAAAAAGAAAGTCATCTTCGGATGGCTTTTTATAATACCTTTAAAAAGAACAGAAAAAACTTTAAAAAAGAGATGTTAAAAGTAATGCCGCCTACTAAAATATTAGGTATAAGAATAGTAAATAATAACTTAGAGGGAAATCATGGGAAATAAAAAATGTATTTACTCTATCCGTAAATTGAGTTTTGGTGTTGCTTCAGTTGTTGTTGCTTGTGGTTTAGGGTTTTTAATTGGCTCTGTTGGAAGTGTATCTGCAGATGAAACGCTCGCAGCTAGTCATATCTTAGAAACAGACAAACCTTCTAGCGAAAACATAGACAAGGATAAGTCTGTCGGGGGTTCAGAAAAAGAAGCTACTGTTTCAGAAGAGCAATATTTTGAAGAAAAACATTTAGATACTCCTAAAGTGACTGAAAAGGAATCTCGTGTTGAATTTAATTATATTGATGAATCAATAGGGAAAAAACTTTTTTCAGATGAGCGTACTGGTAAGGTGGGAGAGGATCTTCACTACGATACGAGAAAGAAAATTAGTGAGTTCAAAAGGAATGGCTATGTATTGGTTGAAGATGGCTATTTGAAAACGGATGAATCGAAGAAGCTGTTTCAAGATGATAAGACTCCGCAAACGTATACTATTAAATTAACTCCAAAACATGAAGTGATTAGCTTACAAAACCAGACTAATCCTAAGTCAAATGAAGAGGTGGAAGCTGGTGTTGTCGATAGTCCTAAGTGGCCTGCAGATGCTGAAAAGATCAGAACCAATCAAGAACGGCCTTTAGAGAGAACGATTCAAAGAATCATTAAATATAAATATAAGAATAATGGTAAAGAAGCTTTTGTTGAGAAAAAACAAAGAATTTCCTTTGAACGCTATGCGACTGTTAATCTTGTTACTAAGGAAATTTCCTATTCTAACTGGAAAATAAAACAGGAGCATATTAAAAATCAAACGGCCAAGATTAGCTATGTGGATATCAGTGAAAACAAGCTACTGAAGGAAGATACAGTTACTGGGGAATCTGGTTATCCTATTGAATACAGTACACTAAAAACGATTAGTGACTACAAGCGACAAGGATACGATCTTGTATCAAGTGATTATGATCGAGGTTTACAATATTTTGACCAAGATAGTAAGACTGATCAAATATTTAAGGTTGCTTTAACCCCTCGCCTAGAATTTATTTATCCTGAAGATAGACTTCCAACTGCTCATAAAAAAGTTGATGAGGATGTTCAAGATTCGCCTCTATGGCCTTCCAGTGTCTCTAATATCGTTAACAAAAAATCCATTGATCGCAACATTTCCTATCAAGATTTTGTAACACATGATAAGGTTGCTGAAGACCAAAATGATCAAGTTCATTTTAAACGAGTTGCTAAGGTTGATTTTGTAAGAGGAGATCTTTATTATCGTGATTGGATGAGTGAAGAACCAAATTTACCAAAAGTAGGAAGTCCACTGGTAAAAGGTTTAGTTGCGGATAAAGAAGCAGTTGCAGAAAAAACAGTAGCTGTAGCAGATTCTACGATTAAGGAAACTGTCTACTACAAACACCTAGGAAAATGGATAGCAATTTCTCCAACTGCAAATGAGAATGTGGCTTCGATTCAATATCCCAATGACCAAGATGGCAACCCTTCTAAGCCAGGTCTTGCTAGCTATCCAGGTTTAGGAACAATTCCTTATCTTAAAGGCTACAAGGCTGTGACTTCGGCTACTGATTTGATGTTGAAGGATTCTTCTCATCCAGAATTAGGTTACTTATTACCTGAAGTACCAGAAGATTTTACAAAAGACACAGTGATTCATTATCTACCTGTGAAAGCTACTGAACCAGAACCACCAAGAGGTGATCAACCTAAGACGCCAGAAGCTCCAACACCTGAGGAGCCAAAGCACCCAGAAGTACCGACGGTAGATCAACCTAAGGTTCCCGAAAAACCATCCCCTAAGGAACCCAACCAACCCAAAGTTCCTACTGCAGAGAAACCAAAGATTCCTAAAAAACCAGCTCCTGAGGAGCCAAAGAAACCAGAAACTCCAATAATAAGGGAAACAAAGGAAGCTGGTAAATTACCAGAGACAGCTAGTCATGATTCTATTTTACTAGTAGTTGGCTACCTATCAGCTCTATCTGGCCTTCTATTGTTTAAAGGTAAAAAAGATTAAGGATTTATAAATAACAAAAAAAGTCATCTTCGGGTGGCTTTTTGCTACAGTTTAGGGAAAGGGCTTGCAGTTATCAGCTTTTGTGCTATAATTGCTATAATATAGTAAACATCGAGAGGAGTGTGAGGAAGTGGAAAAGAAAATTGTGAAGGATATTTTGTTTTTATCTCAGGTGTCTCAGCCGGCAAGTCAGGAAGACCTTTATCTTGCCAGAGATTTACAAGATACGCTTTTAGCAAATCGCGAAACCTGTGTTGGTCTGGCTGCCAATATGATTGGGGTGCAGAAGCGCGTGATTATCTTTAATCTTGGTCTGGTTCCCATGGTTATGTTTAACCCAGTACTCCTGTCCTTTGAAGGCCCTTATGAGACAGAGGAAGGCTGTTTGTCCTTAGTAGGTGTGAGACCGACTAAGCGTTATGAAACCATAAGGGTTGCCTATCGTGATAGCAAGTGGCAGGAACAGACCATTAGCTTGACAGGCTTCCCAGCCCAGATTTGCCAGCATGAACTGGATCACTTGGAAGGACGAATCATTTAGGAGGAAAGAAAATGAAACGAATAGTCTTTGAACTGCTTTTTATCGCAACGACCTGGTATATCTTTTTACCACCTCTTAATCTGACCAGCTGGGAATTTCTCTTTTTCCTCTGTGGGCATTTGCTGCTTGTGGCTATTTTATTTGGCTTTGGCAAGGGAATCAATCTGGTCAAAACAGTTCATGTGCGCCACGGAAAGGCGGAAGCTGCTTTAAATCTTGAGGGTTTCAAAATCAATCGGTTGGGGAAAATTCTTTTAGCTTCCATTGGAGGAATTCTTTTCTTGGCAGCCTTGGTTTCCTTGGTGACCTCTAGCATTTTTCAGGCTAAAAATTATGCCAATGTAGTTACGGTTACGGAAAAAGACTTTACTGAATTTCCTAAGAGTGACACCAGTAAGGTTCCGATTCTAGATAGAAGCACTGCTGAAAAAATTGGTGACCGCTACTTGGGTTCCCTAACAGATAAGGTATCGCAGTATGTAGCGGCAGACACCTATACTCAATTGACTATTGATGGGAAGCCTTATCGGGTTACGCCACTAGAATACGCAGACCCTATCAAATGGTTTAATAATCAGGCCAAGGGAATCGGCGAGTATATAAAGGTGGACATGGTGACAGGAAATGCAGAATTGGTGGACTTGAAGACACCAATCAAGTATTCGGATTCAGAGTATTTTAACCGCGACGTCAAACGCCACCTGCGCTTTAAGTACCCAACCAAGATTTTCAAGACTCCATCATTTGAGGTGGATGATGAAGGTAATCCTTTCTATGTAGCAACGGTTTACCAAAAGCAATTTGGGCTTGCGGTTCCTCGTCCCGTTTCAGTCATTATCTTGGATGCCACAAACGGAGAAACCAAGGAATACAGCTTGGCTGATGTTCCAGAATGGGTGGACAGGGTCTATCCAGCTGAGGAAACCATCCAGCAAATCAACTATAACGGCAAGTATAAGGACGGTTTCTGGAATGCCATGATTTCCAAGAAAAACGTGACTCAGACTACCAAGGGCTATAATTACTTGTCTATCGGTAATGACATCTACCTCTACACTGGTGTGACGTCGGCTAATGCAGATGAAAGTAATCTTGGTTTTATCCTAGAAAATATGCGGACAGGAGAAATCACTAAGTACAGCTTGGCTTCTGCGACCGAAGAATCCGCCCGTGAATCAGCTGAAGGTGCTGTCCAAGAGAAATCCTACAAGGCAACCTTCCCAATCCTCATCAACCTCAACGACAAACCTCTCTACATCATGGGCTTGAAGGACAATGCTGGCTTGGTCAAAGAGTACGCCCTGGTAGACGCAGTCGAGTACCAAAATGTTATCGTAGCTACTACAGTGGAAGAGCTGCTCAGCAAGTATGCCAATAAAAACGACCTTGAAATTGACAATGCAACCACAGAAAGTATCAAGGGTGTGGTAGCAGACCTTAAATCAGCTGTTATCAAGGGAGATACTGTCTACTTCTTTAAATTTGATGGCAAGATTTATAAGGTTAAGGCATCTGTATCAGATGACCTCCCTTACCTTGAAAATGGTAAAAACTTCGAAGGTCAAGTAGGGAAAGACAATTATCTCAAGACCTTTAAAGTGCAGTAAAGACAGCTTTCTTTAAGAAGAGTATGTTATAATAAGGTAAATTAAGTCTAATGGAGGACAAACAAATGGGGTTTTATTTGATGGTTGCTTCAATGTTACTCGGACTGCTCGCTTTGAAGATAGGTTTTTCTCGATTCAAGGAGAAAAAAGATACATTCTTATCTATCTTAACAAGCTTAGCTGGCCTAGCCCTTGTTCTCGTGGCTGTCTGCTTAGGATGGCCAAAATAAACAGAAAAACCTCGTTCAAACCGAGGTTTTTTAGATGAATTTCTTGGTAGTGGCTAAAAAATATGCTACACTATCAATATGAAAATTTTAATCCCAACAGCAAAAGAAATGAACACAGACTTGCCAAGTATTGAAGCCACTCCTTTAAAACCAGAAAGTCAGGCTGTGCTGGATGCCTTGGCTCTCTATTCTGTTAGTCAATTGGAGAGTTTTTACAAAGTTTCAGCCGAGAAAGCTGTGGCAGAATTTCAAAATATCCAAACTTTAAAAAAACAAACTGCTCAACACTATCCAGCCTTGAAACTTTTTGATGGGCTTATGTACCGTCATATCAAGCGAGACAAACTGGACGAGGCAGAACAAGCCTATCTTGAAAATCATGTCTTCATTACCTCGGCCTTGTACGGTGTTGTTCCAGCCTTGTCACCTATGGCCCCTCACCGTTTGGACTTTTTGATGAAGTTAAAAGTCGCTGGTAAGACTTTGAAGAGCCATTGGAAGGCAGCCTATGATGAAGCTGTGAAGCAGGAAGAAATGATTTTTTCTCTCTTGTCGTCCGAGTTTGAGACTGTGTTTTCTAAGGAAATCAGAGAAAAAATGGTGACCTTCAAATTCATGGAGGATAGAGGTGGTCAGCTGAAGATTCACTCAACCATTTCCAAGAAAGCGCGTGGTGCCTTCCTAACATCTCTAATAGAAAATCAAGTACAAACTGTGGAGGAAGCACGTCGCTTGAACTTTGCCGGATTTGCCTACCGAGAAGATTTGTCACAACCACAGGAATTGGTTTTTGTTAAGGAAGTTTAGAAATCAGATAAGAGAAAAAGTCAGCAGGATTATGCTGACTTTTTTCTAGCTTATAAAGTATTGGACAAATGAATCTCATTTGATAAAGTATTAAGATGATTAACCAAATCCATTATTGACAGATGATTTTGACAAATAAACTTCTTGGTAATTCCTGGAATATAGAAATTAGACACGATGATATCATAACCTGTCTGATTTAAAATCTCAGGACTCGTTTCCAATTCATCCCAAGTATCGAAGGTAAAGCGGTTATTACAGTAGTAGGAAAGCATATCAATAAAGGTAAGGGATATAGCATGGTCAAAATTACTGATAATCAAAACCTTGATAGGTGGTCGATTTTCTAACAACTGAGTAGAGAGGTTTTCAGCATGGGTTAAGATGGTGTACATCAAGTGTTCCAACTGTTCAGGATGGTCATGCTGTCCAATTGCCTGACGATATTGGGCCAGTTCTTGACGTGCACTTCCCATAAAGTCTGGGAAGTAAACTTCAAATTTTTTAATCGTCAATGCTTTTTGTTCAAATAAGATTGGGGTAGAAAAGATTTCCTGTCTTTCAAAGAAAGCAGTGTTGTGTAAATGCCAAATAAGCTCATCGTGGTTAGTAAAAGTAATCTTATATTGTTTTGCTAGGCGTTCTAATATTTGACTAAGTAATTGGTAAGAGTATCTTGCTTCACTGTTATCTTCTAAAGAGTTGAAGAATTCTTGAGGATCTAAGAAAAGATTGTTTTGAATAAAGGATATAAAAATTTGGGCAATGATATCTGGGGTGATTTCCAGTCCCAGTTTTTCAGAAAAATGGACAAGTATCTCCTCAAAGTTTGGAATACTCATCAAAAGAGGGTAGTATTCATCGTAGAAATGATTTGGTAAGTCGATGAAATGACCGTTTTTAATGCGGTAAATACTGATGGCTATCATCAATTTGTACATTCTATAGATTGAAAATCGCATTGGATAATTCGTGATCTTATAGAAGAAGTCAGTGAACTCTGTTAAATCCTCTTCAGGAAGGTCAGGAAAAGGCCAGTCTAGGAAATAATAGCGCTCAGAAAAATATTGGGCAAAAAAATAGCGAATATCGATTTCATTGCCACGTATTTCGGATGGAGTAAATGATAGTTCAATTTGGAATTGAGTTGACAGAGTTTTTGTAATATTTCTGCCCAATCGATAGAGGTTGGCATTACTAGAGTGAAGATTTTCTATTGTTCGATAAATAGGTAGGCCCTCATTAAAAAACAGATACTCTAGTAATTGAAAAGATTGAGAATGAGCAAGAAAATATTGATAAATATCTTCAACGCTAGTATTAACTTCTAAATCTATCATAATTCCGTTAACAGAAGATTGGATGTCGATAGTTGGAAATGCAGCACGCAATTCATTTAAATCACTTTTTAAGATTCGCTCAGTACATCCTAACTTATCGGCAAGTTCATGTAATTTCAACCAATCGCGATGTTGAATCAAGGTTTCCATTAAACGTAATTGTCGCTGATCTTTCGTAGATAAAAGGTTACGCATATAGGTATTTCCTCCTTAATTCATTATATCATATTATTGTCTAAAGTGTACAAAAATGTTGGAGTAGAAAAAGCGTTTGGATTAAACAGAAAAATAAGAATAAGATAAGTGGCTTCTAGGTACAAAAAGAGAATATATTAATTGCTTAGAAATTATTGATTTATATATCAAATAGTTGTAGAGTGAGAACTATAAAATACTATCTAGGAGTTCACAATGAAACATTCACATAAAAAATCATTTGACTGGTATAGCTTGCAACAAAGATACTCCATTCGGAAATATCACTTTGGTGCAGCGAGTGTTTTGCTCGGAACAGCCTTGGTCTTAGGAACCGCTGCCAATGCGCAAGCAGTACAAGCAGAGGAACATACCCCAGAAGCTACTAACAGTGTTTCTGTTGATAAGGTAGAAGAAGCTACAAAACCAGCAGAAGTTGCTACACCTAAAAAAGAAACAACCTATGCAGCTCCAACGGTTGCTAACCCAGTAGAAGTAACTTCAGCTAAATCTGAAGATGCTAAAGCATCAGCAGAAAAAGTTGAAGAAGCAAAAGACAAAAAGGAGGAAGTAAAGCAGCAAGATGCTGTTGACAAGTCAAAATTGTTATCAGCTCTTTCACGTGCAGAAAAATTGGAGCTTAAGTTATACACTGAAGAAAGTGTGAAAAGCCTTCAATCTAGTATTCAATATGCTCAAGAATTATTAAATAAAACAGATGTGACAGAATCTGAATTATCAAAAGCAGAGTCCGATCTCCAAGCTGCTGTCATTGCTTTGGAACTTAGAGGTGTAACTACTAGCAAAGTTGCTGATAAAGTTGAAGTAGTTAGCAAAATTGAATCAGCTGAAAAGAGAAATGCTGAATCAAAGGTGGCTGAAAAAACTTCTGAAGTAGATAAAGAGTCAGTAGAAAAAGATAAAACTGCCTTAAAACCTGTAAAGGGACTTCGAGTTGAAGATGCAAAGGCAAATATAAAAGGCGGATGGAATATTCCGTTAGATCAAGAAGCGAGCTTGAGATTAAAGAGTGCTATTGAGGCTCATGCAGCACAAGGTAGTTCGCGTCGTCGGAAACGTGCTATCGGAGATTTGGATTATACTTTCAAGAAAGTTATGACACCGGTCAATCCAGGTTTCTACGCTGATGCCAAGAGTGTTGATGAGTTAACAGTTAACCCAGACTATATAAATGAAACAGTTGTCAACGTTTGGTATAAAGACTTAGGTTATATCAATTTAGTCGACAAAGATGGACATTACATCAATTCAAATGGTGAAGTAGTCGAGAATAAAGAAGATGCTATTCGTCGACAATATAAAAACGATTTTAATGATACAACAAGAGCAGATGTTACTGAAATTCCTCAAGCACCAGTTGGTTGGAAAATTAGTGACAACCAATCTATTCACGGATATAATGCAGAAACAAAAACTATTGATCCAAACGATGATAATGATTTAGATGCTGTAGGTAAAGATTCTAATGTAGTAATTGAAAAAGAAAATCAAAAAGCTGTTATCCGTTATGTAAGCACCAACGGTAACCGTGTTCTCACAACAGATGAAGTGACAGGTAAGTCAGGTGAAGCCATTGCCTACAGCACAACAAGTCAAATCAATGAATTCAAGAAACAAGGTTACAAGCTTGTTAGTGATGAATTCACATCAGGTGGAGCTAAGGTTTATGACTACGATACAGCACGTGACCAAGTCTACACTGTAACCCTTTCAGAACGTGTTGAACCAGTTAACCCAGATAACCCAACCCCACAACCAAACACACCAGTCAATCCAGGACAACCAGATAGCCCACGTTGGCCAGGAACCGTTGAAAACTTGGATAACAAGGAAAGTGTTAGCCGTACTATCCATTACGTTTATGAAGACGGAAGTCAGGCTAAGGATGATGTGGTTGAAACACTGAACTTCAAACGTTGGAGCAATGTCAACTTGGTAACAGGTCATATTGACTTCCAAGACTGGACAACTAATGATGATACGTTTGATAAAGTAGTCTCTCCAACTATCGCAGGTTACACAGCGGATAAATCAGAAATCCCAGCTGTAAGTGGAGTTCAAGCGAAAGACCAAGACCGTGTTGAAACAGTCACTTATCATAAGGATGCCCAAAA
>NZ_JBHMFR020000006.1:0-28807 GCF_042436615.2 Streptococcus bovismuti
TATTGTATCGCGTTCGGAGTTTTTTTGGTATAACCTTCGACGCGCACCCGCATAGCGGGTGGTTGTTTTGTCTCGCACCTAACGGAGCGAGACGGACTAATAGTCACATAATATAAAAAGTCGAGGGATTTCCTCGACTTTTTCAAATTATTCTGTTCGTTATTTCTTAATACCAGCCGTTGTTAAGCCAGAAGTTTTTAGCAGCTGACCATGAACCGTAACGTCCTGCAACGTAAGCATCTGCTACACGTTCTTGGTTTTCAGCTGAGTAGTCACCGTTCAAGTATGAATCTGTCAATTGGTAACGTCCAATGTATTGGCCGTTTGTAGCTGTATAGCTACCACCTGATTCTTTTTGTGCAATCCATTCTTTAGCTTCTGCTTCAGATCCACTTACAGTTGCAGCTGGTGCTGAAGTTTCTGCTGCAGCAACAGTTTCTTCTGCTACAGGAGCGCTTGCAGCTGGTGCTGCTTCTTCTACTACTTCTGTAGTTTCTGCTACTGGAGCTGAAACAGTTTCATCTTGAGCTGCTGGTGCCGCATAAGTAGCTGGCGCTGGTGTTGCAGCAGGCGCTACAGGGCCATCGATAACCAACTCTTGACCAACATAAATCAAATGAACGTTGTCGATGTGGTTGTTTTCTGCCAATTTCTCAACAGTTGTGTTGTGAGTTTCAGCGATTTCTGAAAGTGTATCACCTTCTTTAACAGTGTAAGTTGATGATTCTTGAGCAGATACAAATGATGGAGCAAATACTGCAAACAAGGCAGCTACTCCTGCAAGAGTTGTTTTAATCTTTTTAGTTGTTGATTTCATATTTGAAAATTCTCCTTCTTTCTATAGTTCTATCATACCCTTTAAATATTACCGTTTCTTGACACTTTTATGTAGAAATATTACAAAATTATTTTTTATTTCTCTAAATAAGCCATTTTTTGTTACAAAAGATGCTTTTTTATGCTATTTGTAGTGTAAAAAGGTTTTCATCCACAATTAAAGCCAAGACCTTCATTCTTTGATATAATAGAGATAAGAATTTTTATAAGGGGAAACTGATGAAATCACTTCGTTTTCAATCTGTCTTTGATATCATCGGACCAGTTATGATTGGCCCATCTAGTAGCCATACAGCTGGTGCTGTTCGTATTGGGAAGATTGTCTCTTCCATTTTTGATGATACTCCGACAGAAGTCGAATTCCAACTATTTAACTCATTTGCCAAGACCTATCGTGGTCACGGAACAGACCTAGCCCTTGTTGCAGGTATTTTGGGCATGGATACAGATGATCCTGAAATCCCAAACAGCCTGGAAATTGCCCACAAGCGTGGCATCAAGATTGTCTGGACCATTCAGAAAGACAGCAATGCCCCTCACCCAAACACCACTAAAATTACCGTCAAAAATGCTCATAAGACCATTAGCGTGACTGGTATTTCTATCGGGGGAGGAAATATTCAGGTAACTGAACTCAATGGCTTTGCCGTCTCTCTCAATATGAATACACCGACTATCATTATCGTTCATCAAGATATTCCAGGTATGATTGCCCTCGTAACAGAGGCTCTTTCACGCTATGGTATCAATATCGCCCAGATGAATGTTACTCGTGAAAAAGCTGGTGAAAAAGCTATTATGATTATCGAAGTCGACAGTCGCAACTGTGATGAGGCCATCGAAGAAATTCGAAAAATCCCTCATCTCCACAATGTCAATTTCTTTAAATAGGAGGAAGCATGTTTTATTCTATCAAAGAATTGGTCGAGCAAGCAGATCTGGACTTTCAAGGAAATGTCGCAGAACTTATGATTACAACAGAGTTTGAATTGACCGGTCGCGAACGTGAAGAAGTCTTCCTTCTCATGGAACGCAATCTGGAAGTCATGAAAGCCTCTGTCCAACTTGGCCTCAATGAAAATAAATCTCGTAGTGGCCTGACAGGTGGAGATGCTGCCAAATTGGATCACTACATTAAAAACGGAAAAACTCTATCAGATTACACGATTCTCTCTGCTGCCCGAAATGCCATTGCAGTCAATGAACACAATGCTAAAATGGGCTTGGTCTGCGCTACTCCGACCGCTGGAAGTGCCGGCTGTCTCCCTTCCGTTCTCACTGCTGCGATTGAAAAATTAGACCTCAGCCACGAGCAACAGCTGGATTTCCTCTTTGCTGCCGGTGCCTTTGGACTAGTCATCGCAAACAATGCCTCTATCTCAGGTGCTGAAGGTGGCTGTCAGGCCGAGGTTGGTTCTGCCTCTGCTATGAGTGCTGCAGCCTTGACTCTAGCTGCAGGTGGGACACCTTATCAGGCCAGTCAGGCCATTGCCTTTGTCATTAAAAATATGCTGGGGCTCATCTGTGATCCTGTTGCCGGTTTGGTCGAAGTTCCCTGTGTCAAACGTAATGCCATGGGAGCTAGCTTTGCCTTCATCGCAGCAGATATGGCCTTGGCAGGTATCGAATCTAAAATCCCTGTGGATGAGGTTATCGATGCTATGTACCAAGTAGGATCAAGCATGCCAACTGCCTTTCGTGAAACAGCTGAAGGTGGACTCGCTGCCACCCCTACTGGTCGTCGTCTCCAAAAAGAAATTTTCGGAGAATAAGCTTATCAAATAGGAGAAACCATGACCTCTATCACAGCGATTTTTTTCGATCTGGATGGAACCCTCGTCGACAGTTCTATCGGGATTCACAATGCCTTTACCCATACCTTTAAGGAGCTGGGGGTGCCTAGCCCTGATGCCAAAATTATTCGTGGTTTTATGGGGCCGCCCCTTGAAAGTAGTTTTGCGACATGCCTGCCTAAAGAACAAATTTCTGAAGCCGTGCAGATATACCGTTCTTACTATAAGGAGAAAGGCATCCATGAAGCTCAACTCTTTCCTCAGATTGTAGTCTTGCTTAAGGAGCTATCAAGCAAATATCCTCTTTATATCACCACTACAAAGAATACCCCTACCGCTCAAGATATGACTAAAAACTTGGGAATCCATCATTTCTTTGAGGGCATTTATGGCTCCAGCCCTGAAGCACCTCATAAGGCAGATGTCATTCGCCAAGCCTTACATACACATCAACTAGCACCAGAACAGGCCATCATCATCGGAGATACCAAGTTTGATATGATGGGAGCTCAAGAAACAGGCATTCAGAAATTGGCCGTCACTTGGGGATTTGGAGAGCAAGCAGACTTGCTAAACTATCATCCTGATTTTATCGCTCACAAACCCATAGAAGTTTTGGAGTATTTTCAATAACATAGACTGGGCGACAACCCCATTTCAGAAGAAAAGAAAGTAAGTCTCTACATAACAAAACGCATATTACCAAGGTTTCGATTCCTGATAATATGCGTTTTTCTGATTTTAAAGATTTTTTATTCAACGTGGGTGGTTTGATTGGCAAAGGCGATAATGGCTTGCTTCAACTCATCTCCACTAAGAGTGCGGAACTCTTCAATCTTTTGATCGATGGCTTCTAGAGGCATGACATTAACCTTACCAACGAAAATCTTATCCATAACCTGATTGTCAACGAGTTCGGTTGATACCAAGAGTTCTTCGTAAAGTTTTTCGCCTGGGCGGATTCCAACTTCAACGATTGGAATTTCGCTTTCGGTGTGGCCACTTAGAAGGACCATTTTCTTGGCCAAGTCATAAATCTTGACTGGTTTACCCATATCAAGGATAAAGACTTCCCCATCCTTGGCATAAGCACCAGCGTGAATAACCAAACGGCTAGCTTCTGGAATAGTCATAAAGTAACGGGTCATGCGGAAATCTGTCACCGTTACAGGACCGCCTTCAGCAATCTGACGTTCAAAGACTGGAATGACACTACCACGGCTACCAAGAACATTTCCAAAACGAACTGCACAGTAGGTCGATTGGCTACGTTGGTTAAAGCCAGTGACAATCAACTCAGCCACGCGCTTGGTTGCTCCCATAACATTTGGTGGATTAACCGCCTTATCTGTCGAAATCATAACCATCTTAGGTACTTTGGCTTCATCAACAGCCTTAGCAACGTTGTAAGTTCCACGGATATTGTTTTTAAAGGCTTCTTTTGGATTGCGCTCCATCATAGGAACGTGCTTATGGGCAGCCGCATGATAAACAATAGCTGGCTTGTACTGCTCAAAGACTTGCAAGAGACGGTCATAGTCTTGAATATCGGCAATAACTGGTACATAATCAATCCCTTGGAACTTACGAATCAGTTCATGATAAACAAGGTAGATTGAGTTTTCCCCATGACCGAGCAAGACGATGCGTTCAGGATTGAAGCGGCTAACTTGGCGACAGATTTCAGAACCGATTGAACCACCAGCACCTGTAACCAAGATTGTCTTACCTGTCAGTTCTGCGCCCAGACGCGATTCATCAAGACGAATTTCCTGACGTCCCAAAAGGTCCGTAATATCAATTTTTTGGAAGCCAGTACCTGCTTGGTGAAGTCCCTGAACAACGGTTTCAACCTTAGGCATCTTGTAACATTTGACACCCAGCTTATTACACATCTGCAAGATACGTTCATATTCTGACGGGTCAAGCGACGGAATCGCAACGATAACACGCTCAATTTGATGGCGTTTGGCTAATTCAGGCAATTCATCATATGAACCCAAAACAGGAATCCCACCAAGTTTTTGTCCCTTTTTCTTCGCATCCTTATCCAAAATACCAACAAGTTCTAATTCACTAGTTGGATGTTGGTAACTATCCATAAAGAGAGCTCCACCATCACCGGCACCAATCAAGAAGGTCCGACGGTGTTCTCCATCACCACTTCCCTTTTTGCGTTTAGAGTAGATTAACTGCCAAGTAATCCGTGGCAATAAAATCAAGAAAGTACTCAACAAGATAAAGAGTACGATAAAACGGATGGAGAAGAGGGGCAAGAAGGCATAGCAGATACTATATGACAAGATACTGCTAGCAGTCACACCAAAAAAGATTTTCATGAAATCCGTAATCTTGCTGTAACGACTGATACTAGCGTTCAATCCCCAAAATCCAATCATTAATTGATAGAACAGGAAGGCCAAACTCGTATAGATAATGTAGTCAACAGGTGCTGGATTAATCAATCCGTAGAATAAAATATAAGATACAATGATGGAAACCACCATACTCAAAATATCAAATATTCCCCAGAAAACCTGTTTTTGTTGTTTATTTAAAATTTCCACCAGATCAATCACATAATCTGTGAGTTTTTTATTCATAGAAATTTACTCCTCCTTAAAAGAGCCAAATATTTATATTATTATTATAACACTTTTTCTCTAGTTTATGATTTGCTACAATCTTTTACTTGCTTTTTCGTAACAGTTTCATAAAAATAAACTGTCGGACAAATCCGGGACAAAGGGCAACAATCATCTGAATGGCAACACTCTTGGCATACTCCATGTAAGAAATTTGCCCTCTCTTCAGCATGCGCTGACGAGCCTGGCGATAGAGTTTAAGGTAACGCAGTCCCCCACGACGCTCAAACATCCCTGCTCCAACACGAACCTTACACAAGATTTGATCGAGATTTCCAGTCTTGACTCCTGCAGCAATCATATTGAGCCAGAGGAGGTCATCCTCCATATAAAGGCCATCCTCATAGTTGCCTGCCTTGAGAACCATGTCCTTCTTGAACATGACAGTCATGTGGTTAAAGGCACTTCTCATCCTTTGGTAAGCTACAATATCTGCATGCTGGGTTGGAACACGACGGTAAGAAACGATCTCATCAGGATTGTCAATAAACTCTGCAATATGTCCACCTAATAGGTCGAGCTTGTCCTTCTCCATTAGCTGAACCTGTTTCTCAAAACGGTCTGGAACAGCTATATCATCCGTATCCATACGAGCGATGATATCGTACTGACACTGCAAAACACCCTGTCGAAGAGCCAGACCCAAACCTTGATTATGCTCAAGAGGATAGCGTTTCACTGGAATATTAGACTCAGCTTCAAGCTGGTCTAATACCTGATAGAGCTCAGGTGTCAAAGGCCCATCCTCAACCAGAACCAATTCGCTCGGTTTCAGGGTCTGATTTTGAACACTCTCAATAGCATCCTTTAAAAATGTCGGATTTTCCTTGATATAGACCGACATCAATACGCTGATTTTTTGCTTTTCAGACACAGTTTTTCTCCAATGTATAGATTTCCTTCCACTATTTTATCATAATTTTCAAGACTTTCCCATTTTTATCTTGAAAGCCCAAAACCTTACTTGACATTATAAGGAAAAAACCTTAAAATAAGCTGTTATTAAAATCAGCTAGAAGAGGTATTATATGAAAAAGCAATCACTCTTTTTTGTTCCAGGTATTATCCTGATTGGTGTTTCCTTGCGGACTCCTTTTACTGTTTTACCCATTATATTGGGAGATATTTCGCAAGGGCTGGGAGTAGAAGTTAGTTCGCTTGGTGTCTTGACCAGCCTTCCCCTCCTCATGTTTACTCTCTTCTCGCTATTTTCTACCCGACTGGCTCAAAAAATCGGCTTGGAGCATCTCTTCACCTACAGCCTTTTCTTCTTGACCATCGGTTCTCTCATTAGACTAATCAATCTGCCTCTGCTCTATCTAGGAACCTTGATGGTTGGGGCAAGTATCGCAGTCATCAATGTTCTGCTTCCTAGTCTTATCCAAGCCAATCAACCAAAGAAAATTGGTTTTCTGACCACCTTATATGTAACCTCTATGGGGATTGCAACGGCTCTGGCCTCCTATCTGGCTGTGCCTATTACACAAGCCAGTTCTTGGAAAGGACTTATCATCCTCCTCACCCTGCTCTGTCTAGCAACTTTTTTGGTCTGGCTCCCAAATCACCGCTATAATCACAGACTGGCTCCACAAACCAAACAAAAAAGCAAAACAAAGGTCATGCATAATAAACAGGTCTGGGCAGTTATTGTCTTTGCAGGTTTTCAATCCTTACTCTTTTACACCGCTATGACCTGGCTACCTACCATGGCTATCCATGCAGGCCTATCCAGTCACGAAGCTGGCTTGCTGACCTCTATCTTCTCTCTGATTAGCATTCCTTTTTCAATGACCATCCCAAGCCTGACAACCAGTTTATCTACTCGTAACCGTCAGCTCATGCTCACTCTGGTTTCACTAGCTGGTGTGGTCGGTATTTCCATGCTCTTTTTCCCAATCGGTAATTTCTTTTACTGGCTTGCCATCCATCTCCTCATCGGAACCGCAACCAGTGCCCTCTTCCCCTATCTCATGGTCAACTTTTCACTCAAGACAAGCGCCCCTGAAAAGACTGCACAATTGTCTGGTTTATCTCAAACAGGAGGCTATATCCTAGCAGCCTTTGGGCCAACCCTCTTTGGTTACAGTTTTGACCTTTTCCACTCTTGGGTGCCAGCTGTAGCTGCCCTCTTACTCGTCGATATCCTGATGACTGTGGCCCTCTTTACAGTGGACAAAGCTGATAAAATCCTCTAAACTTCTAGTTTTAGCTAGAAGTTTTTTATATATAAAAATTTTACACATTTCTCTTGACAGGGCTTTCATTTAGATGTACAATGTATGTGTAGAAAAATTATATATAAAAATCTTACACATTAGAAAAGGAGGTTCCCCATGTACTTTCCAACATCCTCTGCCTTGATTGAATTTCTCATCTTGGCTGTACTGGAGCAGGATGATTCTTATGGTTATGAGATTAGCCAAACCATTAAGCTGATCGCTAATATCAAAGAATCTACACTCTATCCTATCCTAAAAAAATTGGAAGGCAATAGCTTTCTGACAACCTATTCTAGAGAGTTCCAAGGTCGCATGCGCAAATACTACTCCTTGACAAATGGTGGTATAGAACAGCTCGTGACCCTAAAAGATGAATGGGCACTCTATACAGACACCATCAATGGCATCATAGAAGGGAGTATCCGCCATGACAAGAACTGAATACCTGACTCAGCTAGAACTTTATCTCAAAAAACTGCCTCAGGCTGACCAAATTGAAGCCATGGACTATTTCAGGGAACTCTTTGACGATGCTGGAGTCGAGGGAGAAGAAGAACTCATCGCTAGTTTAGGAACTCCTAAGGAAGCAGCTCACGAAGTCCTCTCCAATCTTCTCGATAAAAAAATTAATGAGGCACCCGCTCAAAAGAATAACCGACAAATTTTGCATATCGCCTTGTTAGCTTTGCTTGCAGCCCCCATCGGTATTCCTCTGGGAATCGCCATCCTCGTGTCCCTGTTCGCAATCCTTGTGGCAGCCTTGACTGTCATTATAGCTTTCTTTGCGGTTTCTATACTTGGTATCATCGGCGGATTCCTATTCTTAGTTGAAAGTTTCACTGTCCTCGCCCAAGCTAAATCAGCCTTTATCTTGATTTTCGGTTCTGGTTTACTAGCCATCGGTGCTTCTTCACTAGTCTTACTAGGTATTTCCTATGTAGCTCGTTTCTTCGGCCTACTCATTGTTCGCCTGGTGCAATTTGTTCTTAAAAAAGGAAAGAGAGGTGACCAGCATGCGTAAATGGACAAGAGGATTTCTCATTTTTGGTGTGGTGACTACCATTATCGGCTTTATCCTGCTCTTTGTGGGGATCCAATCTGACGGGATTAAGAGTCTGCTTGCCATGTCCAAGGAGCCTGTCTATGATAGTCGGATGGAAGAGCTGACCTTTGGCAAGGAAGTCGAAAACCTAGAAATCACGCTCCACCAACACGCGCTGACCATCACAGACTCTTTCGATGATCAAATCCACATTTCTTACCATCCATCTCTTTCTGCTCACCATGATCTTATCACAAATCATAACGATAAAACTCTAAGCCTCACTGATAAGAAACTGTCTGAAACTCCATTTCTCTCTTCTGGAATTGGCGGGATTCTCCATATCGCAAGTAGCTACTCTCGTCGTTTTGAAGAAGTTATTCTACAAGTTCCAAAAGGAAGAACTCTAAAAGGAATCAACGTGTCAGCCAATCGTGGACAAACCACCATCATAAATGCTAGTCTTGAAAATGCAACTCTCAATACAAATGGTTATCTCCTCCGAATTGAAGGAAGTCGTATCAAAAACAGTAAACTCACAACCCCTAATATCGTTAATATCTTTGATACAGACCTTACAGATAGTCAGCTAGAGTCAACAGAGAAGCACTTCCACGCTGAAAATATCCAAGTCCATGGTAAGGTTGAACTGACTGCCAAAAAGTATCTCAGAATCATCCTAGACCAGAAAGAGAACCAACGAATTAACTGGGACATCTCAAGTAACTATGGTTCTATCTTCCAATTCACAAGAGAAGAGCCTAAATCAAGAGGTACGGAATTAAGCAACCCTTACAAAACTGAAAAAACCGAAGCCAAGGATCAACTCATTGCTAGAGCTGATAATGATATTGAGCTAATATCCATACCAAACAGACGTTGACAAAAGCGCTTACATTTGCTACTATGGAAGCATATTTATCTAACTAAAAAGGAGGTTCTACCATGAAACAAGAATGGTTTGAAAGTAATGATTTTGTAAAAACAACAAGCAAGAACAAACCTGAAGAGCAAGCTCAAGAGGTTGCAGACAAGACTGAAGAAACGATAGCCGATCTCGATACACCAATTGAAAAAAATACTCAAGTAGAGGAGGAAGTCTCTCAAGCTAAAGTCGAACTTGAAAATCAGCAAGAAGAGAAAATTGAAACGCCTGAAGACAGTGAAGCAAGAACAGAAATAGAAGAAAAGAAAGCATTAGATTCTACTGAAGAAGAGCAAGATCTTTCTAAAGAAACAGAAAAAGTCACTATAGCTGAAGAGAGTCAAGAAGCACTTCCTCAGCAAAAACCAACCACGAAAGAGCCCCTTCTTATCAGTCAATCCTTAGAAAGTCCCTATATCCCCGACCAAGCTCCAAAATCTACGGATAGATGGAAAGAGCAAGCGCTTGATTTTTGGTCTTGGCTAGTGGAAGCAATCAAATCTCCTACAAGCAGTCTTGAAACAAGTAGCACACACAGTTACACAGCCTTTCTTTTGCTCATTCTGTTTTCTGCATCTTCCTTTTTCTTTAGTATCTACCACATCAAACATGCTTACTATGGACATATAGCAACTATGCATAATCACTTCCCTGAACAGCTAGCTCCTTTGGGACTCTTTTCAATCATTTCTATCTTGGTAGCAACCACTCTCTTCCTCTTTTCATTTCTACTCGGTAGCTTTGTTGTAAAACGATTTATCCACCAAGAAACTGACTGGACGTTAGAAAAGGTCTTCCAACAATATAGCCAACTCTTAGCAATTCCAATCTTCCTCACTGCTATTGCTAGTTTCTTTGCCTTCTTTGATAGTCTGCGATTTACAGCCCTCTTGTGTGTGATTAGCATTGGAATCATTCTGCTCGCTAGTCTCCATATCATTACAAGACCAAGTCAAGCAAGTGAAACCGACTCCTTCTATCAATTATTCTTGTCTGTCCTTGTGAACGGAGTCATTATCCTCCTCTTCTTTGTAGCTGAAGTGGCGCTGATTGGGGATTACCTTCGTATCTTAGCCTTTCTTTAAACTTCAATCCTGTCTTTCATGGCAGGATTTTTTCTATGTCAAAAAAGCAAGTCGATTGACCTGCTTTACTTTTCTTGTGCTAATGCTTTAAAATCTTTGTCTAAGATGGGTTGCACTTCTAATTGATTGGCATCTAGTTGGTGGTAAGATGCTGATGGTAGTGACTCTAGGAATTTTGCATAGTCCAAGCGGGCAATGGCTTCATAGTCTTCTGGTTTAGAGCCATCTCCTGTAATTTGAACCAAGTCAATCTCCCACTGCACTTCCTTATCCACCAATTGCTCCATATAGGCTACAGGAACAAATGGTTCTCTCGGCAAAACAGTCTTGACCCCTTGAGCCAGATGGTAAACACCGTGCACTTGGCCTTCTCCATCCTGATAAAAGGAAACTTTTGCAAAGTAGGCATCTGTCTCTTGAACCGCACGCACACGCGCTTCAAACTGAGCCAAGCCATCTTCTTCTAAAAAGCTTTTCAAGTCCTCATGACTAAAGAAAACAGGATTAAAAATTCCTTGGCAAATCGTAAAGCAAGCTGCAGTGTCTGCCAGATAGGCTTGAATACTTGCTTGGAAATAAGCTTCAAAATCAAAACCATCTAGTCCTTCAATCTCAGTTCCTGTATAAGCAAGCAGAGCTTCTAAAAATGACTTGATAATCTGCCAGTCTGTCTTCGTTAGTAGGTCAGGAAGATCGACACGGTAAGCCTTTTGACCATCAGCATAACTAACTTTAAAGAGGAATTGTGATTGCCCCACTATCGCACACTCAATATACTCAAGACGGCTAAGAGGCTGACGGAGATAAACCGCATCATAACTATGCGACTCCAAACCATCCACCAAGGCCAAGATAGACTTGGCAGTCAAAATTTCCTGTTCTCCTAAAATGCTCTGTTTATTTGGAATAAAAAATGTTTTCGTCATAACTGAACTCCTTTGAAATCGTTTACATATAGTATACCTTATTTTTCTGAAAGATACAAAAACAAACTTTATACTCTTCGAAAATCAAATTCAAACCGCGTCAGCTTCGCCTTGCCGTACTCAAGTACAGCCTGCGGCTAGCTTCCTAGTTTGCTCTTTGATTTTCATTGAGTATTAGATTTTTGAGTAAAAAGCATAAAAAACAGCCCCTGAGGACTGTTTAATCTTATACAGTAGCTGCTTGATCCAAGCTTTCACCGATAGCGGCTAGGCGCTCAACAACTTCAGCTTGTGTCAATTCATTTTCTGAAACATAGCGGTTACGTGGGTGAACACGGCACTCGTGTGAACATCCACGAAGGTACTTGTCTTCATTTTCTTCTGATGTCAAGATACGACGGTTACAGAATGGATTTCCACAGTTGACATAACGTTCACATGGTGTTCCATCAAACCAGTCTTTCCCTACGATGGTTGGGTTGACATGGTTAACATCTACGGCAATACGCTCATCAAAGACGTACATTTTTCCATCCCAAAGCTCACCTTGGATTTCTGGGTCTTTACCGTAAGTTGCAATTCCTCCGTGCAGTTGGCCAACATCTTTGTAGCCTTCACGGACCATCCAGCCTGAGAATTTCTCACAGCGAACGCCACCTGTACAGTAAACCACAACACGCTTGTCCATGAATTTTTCTTTGTTATCACGGACCCATTGTGGCAACTCACGGAAGTTGCGGATGTCTGGACGGATAGCCCCACGGAAGTGTCCTAGGTCGTACTCATAATCGTTACGTGTGTCAAGGACAACTGTATCTTCGTCAAGAAGGGCTTCTTTGAACTCTTTTGGAGACAAGTAGGCACCTGTTGTTTCAAGTGGGTTGATGTCATTGTCAAAGTCATTGTCTTCCAAACCAAGGTGGACAATTTCTTTCTTGTAGCGAACAAACATCTTCTTGAAGGCTTGTTCACTTTCTTCGTCAATCTTGAACCAGAGGTCTTCCATACCTGGGAGGCTGTGAACATAGTCCATGTATTTTTGAGTTGTTTCATAATCCCCTGAAACTGTTCCGTTAATTCCCTCGTCAGCGACTAGGATACGGCCTTTAAGGCCGATTGATTTACAGAAAGCCAAGTGGTCTGCAGCAAATTGCTCTGCATTTTCAATTGGAGTATAAAGGTAGTAAAGTAAGACACGAATATCTTTTGCCATAAGATTTGTTCTCTTTTCTATTCTTAAATTTTCAGAATTTTTCATCTAACTATACTAGTATACCTGCTTGAGAAAACGAATGCAATTTATTTGACTGGAAATTGTAGAAAGATGCTTATCCCTGCACTTCATCAGTAACCATAGCGAATAGCAGATAATTCTCTCAATTTTTTGATCTGCTCGGATTGACTTTCTGATAACATCAGCTTATTGTCAATCAATACACGTGAGATGTCAACATTCATTTGACTCAATATAAATGGGGTAGAGGTCCCATCGTCCTCTAATCGTCTTTTATAACTCACTAACTGATTTTTCAAAGGAGTCAGTTGAGGCGTATCCTTTATATCTTCCAATAGATAATCTATGATAATCATGGCTTCACAACGTCTTTCGCTTCCTCCAGCAAACCATTTTAATGGTGTCATACTCATTTACCTCCTTAAGTTGAAAAGCTGTCATTCCTAACTCTCGCGCCAGTATTTACCCAAACACCCTCTGTAAAAAAGTCAGCAAAAATGGTAATGTTGCGAAAATATTATTAATCACATGCACCGCATAGGATGGATAAATGCTCTTGGTATAGCGGGTCAAACTAGCAAAGATGATGCCAGATGTTGCAAAGACGAAGATATCTAACAAACTAGGCAGGCTTGAAAAATGAGGAAGAGCAAATAAAATTGACGGAAGAAGCAAATCAAGGCCAAATCTCGAATGCTTAAAAAAGGCGTGTTGCAGTAATCCTCTATAGATTAGCTCTTCCATAAGTGGAGTCAGAAAGAACAAAGTTATATAGATACCTAGCTCAGCAAAGTTGGTCCCACTATAACCGATCAATACAGCCCAACCTTCAGCAGTTGACTGAACATGTTTAGCTGTCTGAACGTTAAAAGAGATCTGGAGCACTACCACTAATACTGTCAAAATCGAATACCAAAGCCATTTTTTTCTTGGAATGTGAAAGAGATAACCATGACCTGTCTTAACCAGAATCCAAATCATGACTCCGCTAAATAGCAAACTCAAGAGATTTTGAATCCAGACGAAATTGCCAATCTGGGAAGAAAATTGCCAATAATTTTGAACAATAAGCGTCAGCTGAGAAAGACCAAATACGAAAAATAGGTAAGAGAAAACTGCACTTATTTTGAATAAAAGTTGATACTTCTTCATATGAACACTCCTTTGTAAACTCGAGACATCTCTAATATAAGCTATATTTTCCTAAATCCTTACTCCAAATCCTAAATAGTACTTGAGATTTCCTGAATGGTTAAATAGTGATAAGAAAAACATATATATCTATGCTCACGTTTCAAAAAATCACTGCCTCCCCCAGATAAGCCTGAGGAAAACAGTGATTCAATTTTTAGGAATTAGGAATGAATACACGAAATCAATTGATCTTATGATTTTTTGTTTTTCAAGAATTCATCGTATTGTTTTTGCATTTCGTTCAATACTTTATCGTAAGCACCTTCAGATTTCAATTTTTCCATCAATTCTGGAATAGCTTTATCTGGGTCTACAGTACCAGTGTTAATAGCTGTATCGAATTGTTGCATTGTGTTAGAGATTGCTGAGATTTCAGATTTCACATTGTCAGTGTTAAAGATGAATCCAAGTGCTGGAGATTCTTTAGCTTCTGCCAATTGTTTCTTAGAATCTTCGATTTGTTGGTCTGTAACGTTTTCGTTGATGTAAAGGATCCAGTTGTTACCAGTGTTCCATCCACCCATGTGAGTGTTTCCTTTGTAGCCATCAAGGACTTTAACACGATTTTCTTTACCTTCAATTTTTTCCCAGTTCTTGCCTTCTGGACCGTAAACAAGACCGTTCAAGAGTTCTGGGTTAGTGTTCAAGAGGTTCAACACTTCCATTGATTTTTCTTTGTTCTTAGAGTTGTTTGAGATTACAAAGTTAGCAACTTGTGTTGTTTGGTTTTTCTTGATGAAGTTAGTGATTGGTTTGATTTGGATGTCTTTGTTTGCAACACGTGAAAGCAAGCTGTTACCATAGTCAGCTGGTCCTACTGTTTCTTCACGAACGAACCAAGTATCTTGTTGAAGGTCAAATGAAGTATCGCTTGTTGCTACGTCTTTTGGAATGTATCCAGCTTCATAGAATTTGTGAAGAGTCTTCAAGTGTTCTTTGAAGCGAGGTACTTCGTAACGGTTTACGATCTTAGTAGTGTCCCCTTCAAGGTCGATAACGAATGGAAGTCCATTTGGAACTGGGTAGTCAAAGTTATCAGATGGGATGAAGTTCTTAGTAACCGCAAATGGAACTACATCTGGAGCTTTTTCTTTGATTTGTTTCAAGACTGGTTCAAGTGTTTCGTATGAAGTGACACCTGAAATATCGATACCGTATTTAGCAAGAAGAGTTCCGTTGAAGGCGAAGTTTTGAGATGATGCAACGTTGGCTGCAACTGGAACTGCGTAAATTTTACCGTTAATGCTGTTACCTTTGATGTAAGCTGGGTCAAGTGCTTTATAAAGTTCAGCCCCTTCTTTCTTATACAAATCAGTCAAGTCAGCATAGGCACCTTTTTGAGCATTTACAACATAGTTAGATGCAAAGGCGATATCATAGTTTTCACCAGATGATGTGATAACTGACATTTTCTTATCATAGTCACCCCATCCAAGATATTGGATATCCAATTTAGCACCAACTTTTTCACCGATGATTTTGTTGGCATTTTCTAGCAATTCATCCAAGTTATCTGGTTTGTCACCGATTTGGTACATTTTGATAACAGTCTTATCACCTGAAGCTGAGTCAGCAGCTTTCTTGTTACCTGAAAGGTTTCCACAAGCAGCGAGACCAGCAGCCAAAGCGACTACGCTAGCAGATGCAAAAGCATATTTTTTCCAGTTTTTCATGACAAAAACTCCTTTTTTTATTTTTAAACTTATAAACAATGTAATGATCTTAACTTCACGCAAGGGAAGTTTGGAAATGAGAAATGTTCTTTCTCAATAAGCACTATTCTTTCACGCCACCGATAGTCAAACCTTTTACAAAGTAGCGTTGGAAGAATGGATACAAAATCGCGATTGGAAGGGTTGCCACCACAACCATGGCCATACGTCCTGTTTCTTTCGGTAGAGCAACTCCCAGTTGACCAGATAGGCCGACTGCTTTTGCGATGTAGTCCATATTTTGTTGGATTTGCATCAGCAAATATTGCAATGGATACAAGTTGTCACTCTTGATATAGAGGAGGGCGTTGAACCAGTCGTTCCAGAAACCAAGAGCTGTCAAAAGCGTGATGGTTGCGATACCTGGTAGTGACAATGGCAAACAGATTTGGAAAAAGATCCGGGCCTCACTAGCACCATCGATACGAGCGGATTCTAGAATAGCTTCTGGAATGGTCTTCTTGAAGAAGGAACGCATCAAGATGATGTTAAATGGTGAGAGAAGCATTGGAACAATCAAGGCCCAAACTGTATCACCAAGTTGAAGTAAACGAGTTACCACGATATAGCCTGGTACCAAACCAGCGTTGAACAACATACTAAGAAGGGCAAAGATCGTAAAGAATCTGCGATACTTAAAGGTTGTACGTGAGATGGCGTAGGCATAGGTTGTTGTGATAAAAACGTTTGTGATAGTCCCCACCACTGTTACAAAGACTGAGATGAAGAGGGCTTGGAGGATTTTATCCTTAAACTGTGCCAAAAATTCAAAACCGTCTAATCCAAATTGGGATGGGAAGAAGCTATATCCATTTTGGAGGATACTCTTTTCATCTGTCACCGAAATAACGATAACGAATACAAAGGGTAGGATACAAGAGAGGGCAACCAAACCAGAAATGGTACTAAAGAAGATATCTGCTTTCTTACTGAAGGAGTGAATGCCGACATTATCAATTTTTTCTTTTTTAATTTTCTTTTCTGCCATATTCTCCTCCTTTCTAGAACAAGGCTGAGTTTGGATCAACTCGTCTTGCCAGTAAGTTTGATAGGATAACCAGAATCAAACCGACTACTGATTGATAGAGACCTGCCGCTGAAGCCATCCCGATATCTGCTGTCTGAGTCAAACCATTATAAACATATACGTCCAAGACGTTGGTTACGTTATAAAGCTGACCAGCATTGTGGGGGATTTGGTAGAAAAGACCGAAGTCTGCACGAAAGATATTTCCGACTGCAAGGATGGTCAATACAGTTACCAATGGTGTCAACTGCGGAATGGTTACATTGCGAATTCGTTGCCATTTGCTGGCTCCGTCCACTGTCGCTGCTTCGTAGTAGGTTGGATCAATTCCCATGATTGTCGCATAGTACATGACACTGCTATATCCAAAACCTTTCCAAATACCTAGGAAAAGTAGGAGATATGGCCAGATGCCCAAGTCAGCGTAGAAATTGACTTCCTTCATTCCGATAGATTCTAGGAAATGGTTGAATACCCCTTTATCAATGTTTAGGAAGGCATCTGTAAAGAAACTGATGATAACCCAAGACAAGAAGTAAGGGAACAACATAGAAGTTTGGAAAATCTTAACCATTCTCTTAGAACGGAGTTCACTGAGGATGATAGCAATCCCTACAGATACAATCAAACCGATAAAGATAAAGCCGAGATTGTAGAGGACAGTATTTCGTGTGATAATAAAGGCATCTTTTGAACTAAACAAGAATCTGAAATTATCGAGTCCGACCCATTTACTATTCACGATACTATCTATAAATCCATTACTGGTCATGTGGTAGTCTTTAAAGGCAACCACGTTCCCAAATACTGGAATGTAGAAGAATAGAGTCAACCAGAGTGCCCCTGGCAAAACCATTAAGAGAAAGATCCAGTTGTCTCTCAAGGTTTTTGAAAACTTATTCATAATTTCCTCCCTTTTTTATTTTGATATCCATCTAAAAATTCCTTTTTAGACTTTTGATAACGATTACATTATTAGTATACTCCTATTTGAAGGTTAGGTTAAACTACTAATTATAGAAAAAACTCCACAAATTATTTTATGTGGAGTACTTTTTTAAGAAAGGGATGTTTCACGAGAAACACTCTTCATAAGACACAATGTTCTTGTTTTAGGTCGTGTAGATGGTTGAAGCTGTCGCAATAGTATGCCACTGGTTGGCTGTTGTGGCTGCGAAGTCCTTGTCTGCGTAAAAGTCAGTAAATGGCAGGATTTCCACTTCTAACTCATCGATGCGGTCAATCTGACCAGCCAGATAAGCCTCAATACGACTTTCTGCGCGTTTGATGCGTTGCAAGAGTCCGCCCATACGGATATCGACCGTATCCAAACCAAAGACCTTGTTTTCTTTCAGCCATTGGTGGCTAAAGAGGGCATGGAAGTGTTCGATTTGGCTTCTGAGTTCTGGTAATTCTTGTCTGGCGATTTCTTGTAGGCTTTCCTTATCATCCACTTGATAGGCTTGACGAATGCGTCGTCCCACATCCACTTTGCTACTTAAAATCTGGTTCAACTGGGCCTGAGTTTCAAAGAGGTAGGCATAGTTTCCAGCTTTTTCTTTAATGTTAGCAAGCGTCTCAGCAGCCTGAGCGAAGTGCGGTTTGTCCTGTTCAGGTGTCATGTGTCGGTCAAGGATCGGACAGAGAACATCCTGATAAAAGACATAGCGGTTGGGATTGATGCCACTGAGATTACCTGGTAGGTCTGGCAAGAGGTTGGCAAGGTCAATCTGCATAAAGTCCTCAACCGATAAACCTGTATTGGTTTTGAAGTGTGCAGTCAAACGGTCTAGGTCATTGCGGTAGCAGAGTTCTGCCCAGATTTGCAAGCTTGGTAGGATAGAAAACTGAGCAGTTTCCCCACCATTGTCCCCCCAACCCGTCACGATAACTTCTTTGATATCATTGGCACGACAGGCCTTGTTCGCTTCAAGAGCGATAAGACGGCTAAAATGGTTATTGGGTGTGAAACCAATCCACTTCCAAGCACCACCTGCAAAGGCAAGGTCATGACTAATCTTATGATGATTGCGGAAATTGCGATTGTATTTTTCCTCGCTATCCTGATAATAGTCCCAGTAAACCAAGGTTACACGGTCTTTGAGACGGTCTAGGTAGACACGAGTTTCCTCTGGAATTTCCACATCACGGTCGTACTGGCCATCTGCTGACATAAGTTTAAAGAACATATCGCTCCACATTTGGCAGTGGAAACCATACTTGTCAGCAATATCTAGCACGCGCTCCAAGTGTTGGCACATGAGGAGACTACGATCCACAACACCGTTCAGAATCAAGTAGCGTCCCAAACCAACCAAGTGGGCTTCGTCCATCCCAATATTGACCTTGCGAGTCTTCAGTTTAGATAGGGTAGCAAACATGCCATCAATCAGGTCATAAACCTTTTCTTCGCCGATAAGAAGGATATCCTCCACATCACGGAGCTCCTGCACTTCTTTGACACCCCATTTTACGAAGGCTGACAAGTGGGCCAAGGTCTGGATGCAAGGAACAAAGGTCATGTCAAACTGCTGGGCATAGGCTTCTATTTCCTGCAACTCCTCAGCCGAGTAAGCCCCGCGGAAATAGCCAAAGTAAGGCTGCCCTTCAATCTGGTAGGTGTCTTCCATGTAAAGTTCAAAGGTTGAGTAGCCCATGAGAGCCAAGACCTCAATCATCTGCTTGGCAGAAGCCATATTTAGCACCGCATTTCTCGAACAGTCTGCCATATAGGCTAAATCTTCATAAGCTGCTTGTTCCTCAATCTCTACCTTGTCACCTTCTGCTAGGGATGTTGCCAACAGGGACAAGGCTCGATAAAGTTGGTGGGGTTTGCGGTAAGTTAATTGATAGTGTCCACCCTCACCCTTGATAGAGATAGAGGCTTGGTCAGATTGGGCGACAGCTACCTCTACATCTGGTAGCGAAATGTGCTTTGTCAGCAAGTCGATTGCCTGAGTTTGTTTGGAACTAAGTCCTGTAAATCTTACCATTGGTTTTCCTCCTGTAACCAGTTGACAAGGGCACCGTAGAGATTGGCATCTGCGTGATAGGTGCAGGCTTGTATGACAGGTGCGACCGTGTATTCTTCGTAGGTCTCAACAAAGTTATCAACAGCCTTCTTAACACCTTGGATGAAATCTGGATTTTGACTGATAGAGCCTCCCAAACTGATGACATCTGGATCGATGAGATACTGGATATTGAGCAAGCCTTGCGCCAGATTGCGGTTCATGCGCTCAATGGCTTCTTGACAAAGAACATTTCCTGCTTCGGCCTCTTGGTAAATCTTGCGACCGTCCCAGTCAGTCTGACCAGATTTTTCAATCACGTAGCGCACCATATTTCCAGTTGACGCTAGTTGCGACCAGTTGTTGAGCTTTTCAGCAGGGGCAAGGGTTGTCATGTAGCCAAATTCTCCACCCAGACCGTGGCGACCTCGGTGCAGTCTGCCATTGATAATCATGGCTCCGCCAATCCCTGTCCCAATCACGACACAGGCAGCGTTTTCAAGCTCTGTATGAGCTAGTAATTCACTGAGCCCAACGCAGTTGGCATCATTTTCCAGATGGACAGGTAGTTGATGATGAGCAAGCGCCTCATACCAAGAAAATCCGTGGATGTAGGGTACCGCACTGAAGCCATCAATCACACCTGTCTCTTGATTAACCGCACCTGGAACGCTCATAGCAATCCCGCTATAATCCTGTTCTGACAAGCGCTGGTCTAGCCAAGTTACTAAATCTTCCAAACTTTCTGGCGTTGGAATGCTTGTCTTATTCAGTATTTTCCCATCAGGAGTCAGACTAGCAAACTTAATCCCAGTCCCTCCGATATCAATCGTTGCAATGGTCATTGTTTTTACCATAAAAAGGGGCGAATCAGCAGTTAGTCCTTACTTTTTCGCCCCTCCTTTCTTTTATGTTTACTTTTTGAAATTAAATTTCTTCTTTTTTGATGAATTCTGTACGAATCTCTTGTGGTGAAATGAGGCCTCTATGAACTGGGTATGGTCGTTCAAGTAGATCAAGGAAGAGATGTTGACTTTCCGGTACACGTACATTTTCACTACACATATTGTAGTAACGAAGCACATAGCCTTCTTCATTTTCAGCTACCTTAAAGGCTGTTGGACAGATTTGCGGTATGCTGAGAACAGAATGGCTCAAGAGGCTACCAGTCGCAGCCACGCTTCCTTCTTGTTTAGCAAGCTGAAGGCTGGTAAACGGTGTCTGCAAGGCCTTAGCACGACGGAAAGCTGAGAAGCGTTCTTGGACTTGGTGGCATTCAAGCGCAAACTCGACTTCAAACTCACGCAAGCATTGTGCTTCTGGTGTTGGGAAGTAACCCCAGTCACCTAGCTCACCTGTTGCACGCAAAATAGTCACTGCAATGGTGTCGTCTCCAAGGATTTCGTATTCATTCAATCCCTTGTTGGATACAGTCACACCTTTTTCATCGTCATACAGACTAACAAAGGCTTGTTGGTGTTGAGGATTTTCAGGATTTTCCCATGAAGCAGCTGGTTTGTTTGGTCGTGTCACCACCTCATAGATGCTTTCAGAATCATTGCTTGGACGCGTGTTATGAGTCTTGACCAAGAGACGTATACGGTGGTCTTTGGCAGTGTTAGTAAAGCGAGTCTTGCAACGGATTTGTGGATTATCAACGAAGACAGTCATCTCAGTTTCCAGAGGAATACTTGTTAACTCTTCTGAACGTCCAGCTTCACGCTTCATGAACTCGATGATACCTTTTTGTTCTTCTTCTAGCTTTTTATCTGCGCTGATAGGCACTGTCAATTCATGTTTGAGCAAAATCTTAGCGTAGCGAGC
This sequence comes from Streptococcus bovismuti, assembly GCF_042436615.2. Classification (GTDB taxonomy): domain Bacteria; phylum Bacillota; class Bacilli; order Lactobacillales; family Streptococcaceae; genus Streptococcus. Next base: position 21,475 of record NZ_JBHMFR020000006.1, read on the forward strand.
TGTGTTTTCCAAGACCTCGTAGCCCTTAAGCTCCGCATAGATTGGCTCTGTTCCTTTTGGTTGGAAATAGATATACTCGTTTCCGATGTCACCACGGTCTTCGAAGCGGATAAAATCTTCATAGGCTTCGTGAGTTGTCTTGTCATAGACTGTGATGTTGTCATCCACACTCACCGCTACAAATGGTGTATCAATCACTCCGTTTTGGTAAATACCGTCGCGGTGTTCTTGTGCTCCTTCCAGCAATTGGAAGGTTGTCCAAGAAAGCGGTACTAGGTGAACTGGAATGGTCACGCGCACTTGTCGAGCGATACGAGCTTGGCGGAACTTATCTTTTGGTAAATCGTACTCAAAATTAGCCCCAAGGTCTTCGATCTTAGCCTCTACAGGACGACCATCCAAGTCCTCCACACGGTAACTTGGCAAGGTAAGAGCAGCCATCTTCTTGTAACCTTCTGTTGGGTGCAATTCCTTGAAATCACAAGTCGCCACATCAATCACTGTGCTGACCGTATCAACCTTATCATGCAAGCCTGTGTTAATAACAGTAAAGAGATAATCGCTTTGAGCCTTAGCTGTAGCGATTTTACCCTTCCATTCGTTAAGAAGATTGCTCTTCACAAAGTTTCCGACTTGGTTGACCTTGGCAAAACGTGTCTCCATCTCGCGGTGAACTTCGTCCACGCTACAGCCACAGATACTATCATGTGGCGCATTCTGCAAAAGAACTTTCCAAGCATAGGTTAATTGATCTTTGTGGTTATGTCCACCAGTGATAATGGTCAAAGGTTCTACAACTTGCTCGAGGAGGTTACTACTTTCTTGGAAGGCTTGTTTGAGATAAATACGAGATGAAGAAGTGTTGGCAAGTGTGTACCAGCCGTCTGTTTCCTGACTGGTCAACTCACCTGTAACCGTTGATAATTGCTCTGGTAGGGCACTTTCCACAGCTTGAACATATTCATCAAAAGAACTATGAACAAAGGTTACATCTGGGAAGAGTTCATTTGCCACACGAATGGCTTCACTCAAATTTTTCTGGACAGGCTGATGGTCACAGCCGTTCATCATCAACCACTGGTTGGTCGAAGCATAGTCACGCACGTCTGCCAGTTTTTGTTTCCAGAAGGTCAAGGCCTCGTCTTTATCAACTGGGATTTCATTCCCATTACTATACCAGTTGGCAAAGAGGATACCGAGGACACGACTTCCGTCCGCACCCTGCCAGTACATTTCTGAAAACTGGGAAGTAAACTGCTCATCTTCGAGAACTTGGTTGTCAAATCCAATCGGTTTCACACCACGACCAAAGGCTGCCACGTGAATGCCTGATTTTTGAAGGATTTGAGGAGCTTGTCCCATATTTCCAAAAGTATCTGGGAAGTAACCAATCTGAGTGGATTTGCCCCATTTTGCAGCTTCTTGCTGACCAATCAAGGTATTGCGGACATTGGCTTCACTTGAAATCAAGTAGTCATCTTGCAAGATGTAAAAAGGACCAATTTTAAGTTTGCCTTCGTCGATGTATCGTTGGACTTTGTCGCGATTTTCAGGGCGAATCTCCAAGTAGTCATCAAGGACAATGGTTTGACCATCCAAGTGGAAGCTCTTGAACTCAGGGTCATTTTCAAAGAGATCAAAGAGATTGTCAAATAATTCCACCAACTGCATACGGTGGCTTTCAAAAGGCAAGTACCACTCACGATCCCAGTGACTATGTGAGATAATATGTACGACAACATTTTCCATGAAGTAAAACCTCATTCTAAATTTAAATTTTTATTGTTAACGTTTTTGGATGTAAGATTTGCTCAATCAAATTCAACAAATCACCAACAGTTTAACTCTAAATATTTTATTTATCAAGAATTTAACTATGATTTGAGATGAAATTTGAAAGAAGTATATATTTAGCTACTTTGTCTTGGTAAATTGGCTAAAAACAAGTAAAATCCTAGATTAACGAATATCCAAGTAATCCAAGACCAATTCACAGAACATCATGTTAGCCCAAGAGAACCATTCACGAGAGTAGAGAGTTGGGTCGTCCACGTGGAAGCTTTCGTGCATGACACCTGTACCACCATCGCAAGCAACCAGCTGATCCAGCAAGAATTTCTTCTCTGCCTTATCTCTTGTTGTCAAACCTTGGATAGAAAGGGCGATTGGCCAGATATAGCGATAGAAGGTATGAGAACTTCCGAGACCGCTAGCGTATTCTCCTTGGTAGAAGTATGGATTTTCAGGGCTCAGAATGGTTCGACGAGTTGCTTGATAAACTTCATCATCGACCGAACAGTAACCCAGATAAGGTGCAGCCAACAAACTTGGTACGTTTGGATCATCCATGATGCTGGCATTTCCTAGACCATCCACTTCAAAGGCATAAATCTTTTCGCCCTTGCTATTGCTTGTGTAGGCATAGTTTTCAATTCCTTCTTGGATTTCAGCCTGAAGACGCTTAGCATCTGTGATAATGCTCGAGCTATCAGCTAGATTCAATTCTGTAAAGATCTCTTGCACATAACCCAAGACTACTACAGCAAACATATTTGACGGAATCAAGTAACTATACTGACAGCAGTCATCACTCGGACGAAAGGCTGACCAAGTCATACCTGTCACTGCAAAATCAGGGCCAAAGCCATCATTTACCAAGGTGTCTTCCTTACGATCGGTATCACGAACAAAACGATAAGGAGAGTTCTTGTGGTCTTGTTCTACCTTCCACAGATGAAGAATTTCCTTTGTCGCTGCGACAAAAGTCTCATCAAACTGGCTAGTCTCGCCAGTCTCTTTCCAGAGGAGATAAGCCAACTGCAAAGGATAGCAAAGCGAGTCCACCTCATACTTGCGTTCCCAAATCCAGCCGTTAAGGTCTGTGTGGTCAGTCTCATGGTGACCCTTCCAGTTTTCCTCAATGTTAAAGGAGTTAGCATAGGGATCCTTAAGTACCAAGGCCATCTGACGTTTGACCAAACCTGCAATGGTCTGACGCAGGAGGGCATCTCTTTTAGCCACATGCAGGTAGGGTCTGAGTTGGGCTGTCGAATCCCGAAGCCACATAGCAGGAATATCCCCAGTCAAGACAAAAGTTGAACCATCTTCTAGAATTGCAACCGTATTGTCCAAGGTGTCTGTATAGCAACGCTCGAAAACATCCACCCACTCTGGATGGTCCTTAGCCCTCTCTGCTACTTCATCCAGCCACTCTCTAACAATTTCTTTCGAATAAATCATCGTGCAATTTCCTCTTTCAAACAAGTTTCATTTTCAGTATATAGCTTTTGAGACAGAAAATACATACACAAATGATAGTCATTTTTCTACAAACTAGTTATCTTTGAAACTCCTTTTCTAAAGGTTATCTTTTTCTGATATAATGTAGAAAAACAGCTAAAGGAAAGACTATGAAACCACTACTTGAAACCATCGATACCCGCTTTGGGACTGCTAGCAAGCATGCCTTCTCTCGGGGAAATACCCTGCCTTACACGGGCATCCCTTTCGGGATGAATTACTTTGTGCCCCAGACCAGTGACCAGGAGGGAGCTTGGTTTTTCGATCCGCATCTGCCTATCTTTCAAGGGATTCGATTAACCCACCAACCCAGTCCTTGGATGGGAGACTACTCTTGGCTCCTTCTGACACCTGTCACAGGTCAACTGGGCGGAGACAGTCTCTTTCACCGCCAGTCTTCCTATGATATGAATAAGGCTACTTTCCAGCCTCATTATCTGAAGATTTTCTCCCTGCGCTATCAGATTGAAAGCCAGCTTACACCGACTTGCTACGGTGCTTCTATTCGTTTGAAGCAAAAGCAAGGCAAAGCCCTCTCCCTCTATCTTCACGCAGCAGATAAACTAACCGTAGAGCAAGTAGATAAGAGAACGCTTGCCCTAAGACAAGAAGGAAAAACTGAGACCAATAAAAATCCACTAACGATGTTCACTTCCCTGAAAATGAACACGGATATTCTTGCTGTCAGCCAAGAAGGTGGAGACTGGCGAATCGACCTGGCAAATAGTCATGCTGAGATTCAACTGGGGAGTTCTTTCATCTCTCCTTCTCAAGCTCTAATCAATCTACCTCAAGAAGATTTTGATAACTGTAAAGCAAATGCTCAAGCGGATTGGGAAAAACTCCTCCATCGTTTTGACGTTATAGAGACAGGAGAGGCTGACCGAACCTTTTTTGACCACTGCCTCTACAGACTCTTCCTCTTTCCCCAGACTTTTTATGAGGTTGATAAATCAGGACAAGCCATCCACATGGATCTGGCTACTGGAACTGTCAAGCCTGGTGTTCTCTTCAGCAACAATGGTTTCTGGGATACCTTCCGCACCACCTTCCCCCTCTTTGCCCTTATCATACCTGAACACTATCACCGCTTTTTAGAAGGTTTCCTCAATAGCTACCGTGATACTGGATTTCTTCCAAAATGGCTGGCCCCAGATGAACGTGGTATGATGCCAGGTACCCTTTTAGACGGTATTATCTCCGATAGCGCCTGCAAGGACATGGCCCCCGACCTAGAAGAAGAACTCCTCCAAGCCATGCTTGAAACAGCCAGCAAGGCCGACCCTCTCGGCATCAATGGTCGTCACGGACTAGCCCAATACCAAGAACTAGGCTACCTCTCTACCGACCACCACGAAAGCGTCAGCCACACCCTAGACTATGCCTATAGTGACTTTTGTATCGCCAGCTGTGCCGAAAAACAAGGGAAAATAGAAATCGCTGAAACCTACAAGACTGCATCACAAAATTACCGCCATCTATTTGACGCTGAGACAGGTTACATGCGAGCGCGTGATAGTCAAGGCAACTTCCGCCCTGACTTCTCTCCTTATAGTTGGGGACGCGACTATGCCGAATGTTCAGCCATCCAAGCAACCTTAGGCGTCCTCCACGACATCCCAGGCTTAATCCAACTTATGGGTGGAAAAGAAGCCTTTAGCAACTATCTTTTGAAAACCTGTCAAGATGCTCCCCTCTTTGAGACAACAGGCTATGGTTACGAGATTCATGAAATGAGCGAAATGGCTACAGCTCCGTTTGGACAAGTCGCTATTTCCAACCAGCCGAGCTTCCACATTCCTTATCTCTTCCGCTACAGCGACTATCCTGACTACACTGCCCTTCTCATCAAGACTCTCCGTCAGAAAGCCTTTCACGCAAACTGGCAAGCCTATCCTGGTGATGAGGATAACGGTAGTCTATCGGCCTGGTACATCTGGTCGGCTCTCGGTTTTTATCCAACCTGTCCAGGAAAACCCAGCTATGATCTCGGAATCCCTCTCTTTGACCACCTCCGAGTCTATCTCACTAAAGAAGATAAATGGCTGGATATCCATACTGAGCAAAACCACAGCCATTTCAACTTTGTAAAAGAATGTCGACTAGACAAAAAACTCGTATCAACTATTCAACACCAAGACCTCCTAAAAGCTGAACAGCTAACCTTTACCCTCAGCTGGTTGCCAAATCATCCGTCCACTTTCTGAAATGCAAAAATCTCCTAGCAGACTTTACTGCTAGGAGATTTTCTTATGAGAGGTACTTGTTTAAGCTTTGAAAATCGGACTTATCATCTGATAATTATCAAACAATCTACCAATTAAGCTTCTTCGTCTTCTTTACGACGACGGCCTGCAAGACCAAGACCAAGTACTGCACTTGCGGCAGCTGCTACCATAAATGCTACAGAGTCTGCTGTACCTGTATTTGGCAACTCTTTAGCCACTGTACGCGCATTTGTTGCTTCTTGGTTGGCATTTGCTGCTTGAGCAGGAGCTGCAGCTGGTGTTTGAGCATCCTGAGTTGCTACTGGAGTTTCAGTTCTTGTTTGATCTGACTGAACATTAGATTTATTTTGAGAAGAATTTAGAATTTCTTCAATTACACGAATTGCATCTTGAACATCTGCTTGGCTAGCATTTGGATCTACCAATACAGATTTTGCTTGCTCAAGGGCCTTATTCGCAGTGTCTAAATCTTCTAATGCAAGGCTCTGAGTACGTTTCGTCCATTCCTCCAAGCGACCCTTAAGGACAGAAAGTTTAGATTTATCTACAAGATTAGGCTTGTTGTTACCCTCAAAGCTTGCTTTTGGTGCAGGAGTTAATTTCATAAAGATATCTTTAGCCAAGATAGTAAATACTTTACCATCCTTAAGAACGACAGTAGCATTGCCTTCTTCATCAAAGATAACTTCTGCTACATCTGGATTAGCTGTTAGAATCTTAGCTTTAGCACCTTCTTTATCTGCGTCTGTTAGATTATCTAAATCAGCCACAACTTGTTTATCGAAGTTAAGGTTGATATTTTCACCATTATTTTTAGCCGCTACATCTGTTGCATCTTTGATGAGTTGTTCAGCTGAGATAGTTGCTGTCTTACCTGATAGTGTTGTAACAGTTGCATTTCCTTTCGCATCAACTACCACAATTGCACCTGGATTTACTGCTTCTACAGCAACCTTAATCTTAGCAATTTCTTCTGGAGTTAAGTTATTCTTATCTGCTACCAAGGTACGTGCAGCTGGAATATTCACACCACTTTGCTCAGATAGGTCTGCAAGTTTTTCTGTTGGAATAACTAGTTTAGAAGCTGGAATCACGGCTGTCTTACCTTCTGGAGTTGTAACTGTCGCATTTCCTTTATCGTCTACTACTACAGTTGCTCCTGGATTGACTGCTTCTACTGCTTTCTTAACTGCTTCTTTTTCTGCATCAGTTAAAGCATCTTTATTAGCAACTGTTGTTTTAACTGCCGGTGTGTTGATATCATTGCCTGCTTTGTCTTGTACCAAATCAGCTTCTGTCTTCACTAAATCCTTAGCTGGAATGACTGCTGTTTTACCGTCTTTAGTCGTCACAGTTGCATTTCCTTTGTCATCAACTACTACTGTTGAGTCTGGATTTACTTCTTTCACTTTCGCTGCGATTGCGGCTTTTTCTTCGTCTGTTAGTTTAGCCGGATCTTTGACTAATGTTTTATCCGTTGGTTTAACTACATCATTGCCGGCGTTTGGTTTCGATGCGTCCGCTTCTGTCTTAACTAAATCTTTAGCTGGAATAACCGCTGTCTTACCATCTTTAGTCGTCACAGTTGCGTTTCCTTTGTCGTCAACGACCACTGTTGATTCTGGATTCACTTCTTGCACTTTCGCTGCGATTGCGGATTTTTCTTCATTTGTCAATTTAGCTGGATCTTTGACTAGTGTCTTATCCGCTGGTTTTACGATGTCATTGCCGGCGTTTGGTTTCGATGCGTCCGCTTCTGTCTTCACTAAATCCTTAGCTGGAATAACCGCTGTCTTACCATCTTT
>NZ_JBHMFR020000006.1:29410-138173 GCF_042436615.2 Streptococcus bovismuti
CGCTGTTTTTCCGTCTTTAGTCGTCACAGTTGCGTTTCCTTTGTCGTCAACGACTACTGTTGCGTCTGGATTTACTTCTTGTACTTTCGCTGCGATTGCGGATTTTTCTTCATCTGTTAATTTAGCTGGATCTTTGACTAGTGTCTTATCCGCTGGTTTTACGATGTCGTTGCCGGCGTTTGGTTTCGATGCGTCCGCTTCTGTCTTAACTAAGTCTTTTCCTGGAATTACGGCTGTTTTTCCGTCTTTAGTTGTGACTGTCGCATTTCCTTTGTCGTCAACGACTACTGTTGAGTCTGGATTTACTTCTTGTACTTTCGCTGCGATTGCGGATTTTTCTTCATCTGTCAATGCGCTCGGATTTTTTACTAATGTTTTGTCCGCTGGTTTAACGATGTCGTTTCCTGCATTTGGTTTCGATGCATCTGCTTCTGTTTTAACTAAGTCTTTTCCTAGAATTACTGCTGTTTTTCCGTCTTTAGTTGTGACTGTTGCGTTTCCTTTGTCATCAACTATTACTGTTGAGTCTGGATTTACTTCTTGTACTTTCGCTGCGATTGCCGCTTTCTCTTCATCTGTTAATGCGTTCGGATCTTTTACTAATGTTTTGTCCGCTGGTTTAACTACGTCATTTCCTGCGTTTGGTTTATTTACATCAGTTTCTGACCTGAATAAGTCTTCCGATGGAATCGTTGCTGTAGTACCATCTTTTAGAGTAACTGTCGCATTACCATTTTCATCGAATTTAACAGATTTAGTTTCTGGGTTTAATTCTCTTAATTTTTCTTCTGCTTTAGCTTGATCATCTGGGTCATTTGCTTCACCGACTACTTTATCTGCTGGTTTTACAATATTAGAGTTACCTGCTCCAGCTTTTTCTGTATCTTCTTTAGTTCTTACTAAATCCGATGCTGGAATTGCCGAAGTTTTACCATCTGGAGTAGAAACAGAAACAGTTCCATTTTCATCTATCGTTACAATAGCATCTGGATTAACCTCTTCAACTTTAGCAACAATCTTAGCTTTCTCTTCATCTGTCAAGTTAGCAGGATCTTTCACGATAACTTTATCAAGTGGTTTATTAATGTCGTTTCCACCTTTACCGTTATCTAAGTCTTCTTCGGTTTTAACTAATTTAGCTGGATTAATCGTTCCTTTATCACCATTTCCAGTAGTTACCTCGATTTTACCATTTTCGTTATATTTAACTTCTTTGGCTGTAGGATTAACTCTTTTAACTTCTTCTAAGATTTTAGCTTTTTCTTCATCTGTTAATGCACTTGGGTCTTTTACAAGAACTTTGTCAATTGGTCTATTGATATCTCCAATTGCTTTAATAGCTGCCTTATCTGCTTCTTCTATTACATTAACATCTTCTACACTACTTACTGCGTCGATTGCTGCTTTAGCTTTATTCGCAACTTTATCTACTTTAGCTTTTAATGCTTCTTTAGCTTTAGGAGATAAATCATTACGAGCATCGATTTCTGCTTTTTTAGCTTTTGCTTCTTCATCGATTGCTTTACGAGCATTTGGTTTATCTTCGACTAATGGTAAAGATTTTTCGATTTCAGCTTTTGCTTCGTCTTCTAAAGCTTTAACATCTGCATCTGATTTAGCTGCATCGATTTCTTTTTTAGCCTGTTCTGCGATTGCTCTTGCTGCATCCGCTGCTACTTTCTTCTCTTCGTCTGTAGCGTCAGGTGTATTTTCAATAGCTTTTAATTGCTCTGCTAATTTGTCATCGATTGCTTTCTTAGCTACTGGTTTTGCTTTCGCTTCTGGATTAATTGCTTTAACTGCTGATGTTCCCGCAGTTTCCGCTTCTTTTACGGCTGCATCTGTTGTGGCTTTATCTACATTTTCTTTTGCTTTATCAGCTACCGCTTTTGCTTCTTCTTTCGCCGCAGCTTTTTCTTCATCTGTTAAATCAGTACGTGCATCAATTTCTGCTTCTTTCGCTTTTAATGCTTCATCAATTGCTTTCTTAGCCGCTGGCTTAGCTTTCGCTTCTGGATTTACCGCTTTAACTTCTGATACTCCCGCATTTTCTGCTTCTTTTACAGCTGCATCTGTTGTGGCTTTATCTACATTTTCTTTTGCTTTATCAGCTGCTGCTTTTGCTTCTTCTTTTGCTGCAGTTTTTTCTTCATCTGTTAAATCAGTACGTGCATCAATTTCTGCTTCTTTCGCTTTTAATGCTTCATCAATTGCTTTCTTAGCCGCTGGCTTAGCTTTCGCTTCTGGGTTTACTGCTTTAACATCTGCTACACCTTTATCTTTAGCTGCATCTACCGCTTGTTGAGCTGCTGTTGCTTCTTCTGGTGTATCTACAGTATCAGGTTGAGCATTGATTGCATCAGTAGCTGCTTTTGCTTTATCTTGCGCTTCTTTCTTAGCTGCGTCTTTTTCTTCTTGTGTTAAGTCATCACGAGCGTCGATTTCTGCTTCTTTTTTAGTTAGCTCATCTGCTACAGCTTGTTTTGCTGCTTCTTTTGCTACTGGATTTACAGTTGCAATATTGTCTGTTCCTGTAGTTTGTGCTGCTTCAACTTCTGCATCTGTTGTTGCATTGTCGATTGCTTTTTTCGCTGCATCTGCAAGGTTTTTCGCCGCTAATTTTGCTGCTGCTTTTTCTTTATCTGATAAATCTGTACGCGCATCGATTGCTTCTTCTTTCGCTTTTAATGCATCATCAATTGCTTTTTTCGCTACTGGTTTTTTAGCTGCTTCTGGATTTACTGCTTTAACCTCTGATACTCCAGTGTTTTTCGCTGTATCTACTGCTTGTTGAGCTGCTGTCGCTTTATCTGCTGAATCTGTAATAGCTGGTTGAGCATTAATAGCATCAGTTGCTGCTTTTGCTTTGTCTTGCGCTTCTTTCTTAGCTGCGTCTTTTTCTTCTTGTGTTAAGTCATCACGAGCGTCGATTTCTGCTTCTTTTTTAGTTAGCTCATCTGCTACAGCTTGTTTCGCTTGTTCTTTAGCGATTGGGTGTACTGATGTTACATCTGCAACGCCTTTATCTTCTGCATCATTAACAATTTTTTGTGCTGCTGCCGCTGCATCTGCTGTTTCTGCATTATCAGGTTGAGCTTCAACTTTTGCAAGTTCTGCATCTGCTAATTTCTTAGCTTCTGCTTTTGCTGTATCTTTTTCTGCTTGTGTTAAATCTGTACGAGCATCAATTTCTTTATTTTTAGCTGTTAATGCATTGGCAATAGCTTCTTTTGCATTTTCTTTCGCAATCGGGTTAACTTTACCGAATTCTGTAGTCCCAGCATTTTTCGCTGTATCTACATCTGCATCTGTTGTTGCTGCATCAATTGCTTTTGTTGCATCTTCAGCTGCTTTGTTAATTTTAGCGATAGCCGCATCTTTTTCTGCTTGACTTAGGTTTGTGTCAGCATTAATTGCATCGGCTTTGGCTTTACGCTCTGCTTCAACGTCCGCTTTAGCTGCATCTTTTTTCGCTACTACTGGGTTATCAGCTGCGATTGCAGTTGTACCTGCTTCTTTCGCTTTTTCTAATTCTGCTTTTGTCGCTACATTTGCATCGTTAATTGCGGCTACAGCTTTTTCTTTATCTGCATTTACTTTTGCGATTGCTGCTGCTTTTTCTTCATCAGTTGCATTTGGAGTTTTGTTGATTTCAGCAATTTTATCTTCCGCTGCTTTGTTAACTGCATCAATTGCTGGTTGTTTGTTAAGGTTAACGAACTCAGAAAGTGGTTTTTTATCTACAGATCCATCTTTATAAGTTACTACTAAATCAGTGCCAACTTTTGTGATTGTATCAATTCTTTCATCTTTTTCAGCTACTTCTTGGCCGCGTTTAGCTTCTAAATTCTTATCTGGATTTGTTTTTGAGTATTCTAATTTAAGTTTTTCTTTGATTTTGTTAAACTCATCATCTGTTACAGCTGATGGGTCTGTTACCACTACTTTATCAGAATCTGCAAGTGATTGAATGTCATATTTTTGAGTTTGAGGTTTAAGCATTACTCTGAATGCACCAATATCAGCTGCACTAGTTCCATTACCTGTAATTTCTCCTCCATCAGCATCGGTAGCCCTTACATAACGCCATCCTAAAGCTACACCCTCTGGATTTTCTCCTTTAGTCGCTGCTTTTAGTTTGTCTAATGTGAAAGTTCCTTCTGGTGCTGGAGTTCCTGAATATGTAATTACCGCCGGTGAATCTTCACTTGCTGTTGTTTCTGCACTGAAAGTATTCGCAGTATATCCATATTGAGTATTAATTTTATTAGCTTCACCAGCTACTGGTTTAAACTCTTGGTTACTACCACCTCTTACTGTAGCACTGACAATTTTTCCGCTATCATCTTTGATTTTAATATCAAATGAGTTTTCTTCCGCACCGTATACAAATACTTCTTTTTTATTTGGTGCTGGATCTGAGAATGGGATTTCAGCTGTTGGCGCTTGGTTATCTCTTACAATTACTTTTCTAGTAATTGTATTCCCAGAGTCTTTACCTTGACTGTCTACCGCTTTAAGAACTAATGTGTATTCACCTGGCGTTGCAGTGTTAAATGTTGTTGCACTTGCTCCATTAACTGATACTAATTTAGCTTTTACTGGATCACCGACAGTAAGTTTTGCATCATCTTCTTTGTCTGCTACAGTTGCTAGAGTTGCAATGTCAAATGCTTCGCCTTTTTTCACAACTACGTCGCTTCCATTATCTGTTGCTGCAATTGTAGGTGCTTCGTTCGTTGCAGTTAATGTTAGACGTTTAGCTTCTGCTGCTTCTGTTGTTCCAGGTTGAGCTCCCCCTGCCGCACTGTAACCAGATTGCGCTTGCAAGTTAATTCCGTTAGCACCTTCTTTAATTACGTTTTGAAGGAATGTTAATTTTACTGTATGGAAAATAGGATCATCTTGAGTATCTGCCATAGCTGCAGTTAGTGTTGATGTATCTTGAGATTGAGGATTCCCTCCGTTCATAACTACTTGACGGTCCCAAGAACCTTCGAATCCTACCCATAAATTATTCGCATCTTTCGGAACTTTTACCAATACTTCTTTTTGTCCTGCAACTACTGTATCATTAACAAATTTTGGACGTCCAAGATAAACTCGTGTATCATCGTTTAATTTATTATTTTCACCCTTGTATTGAACAGTAATCTTAGTTTCTTCTGCAACTTTATTGTGTGGATCACTACCAGATTTTAATGGTGCCTCTAAATTCACAGTCCATTTTCCATTAGTTACTACTGTTTCATAAGTTTTTGTAACTCCTCCTGGAGTTGCGACTGTCACTACTACAGTCTTACCATTCGTTCCAGGTCCTGATAAAGTAGTATCCGCAGATGTTACACCACGACGGTGATTATATGCTGCATCTCTATAATCTACAGTATTTGTAACTTGAGGAGAACCTGAATCGTTTCTTCTAAAACCTGCACCTTCTTCAGCATCTGCAGGAATGGCATGCGAATTAGCCGCACTTGGTTCTGTGTTTTCTGCTTTTTTACCTACAGTTTCTTTTCCGTTAGTAGTATCTACCTTTGGAGCTTCCGTTTTCTCTACCGGTTTGTTTTTCAATTTTGAGCTTACTACAGTGACAAGCTTGTTGTAGGCTGCTTTTAGTTCATCTTGACTGGTTGCAGAAGCAAGCACAGACTTGGCAGAGGATAATTCAGAATTTAAAAGAGCGAGACTCTCCTCTGTCTTATTAGCATATTTACCTGCTGAAATTTTCCCTTCAATTTCAGTGATATAGCTTTCCAATTGTGACTTATCCAAAGTTGGAGTTGGTTTTGCTGATTCTTCTGGTTTAGAAGCTGACTCTGATTGTGCAACAACATTTTCTTCTGGTTTAGAAGTCACTTCTGTTGCTGAAGCATCAGGTTGGACAATCTTTTCTCCATCTTGAGAAGCTTTGTCTTCAATAGTTTTTTCAATAGCTGTTACATCTTGTTTCCCAAGCTCATCGGCTGATACAGCTCCATTTCCTAGGAACATGAAAAGAGCAGCCACTGCTACACTCGCTGCACCAAAACTATATTTACGGATTGAATAACGCGTCACTCTTTCACGACGCAAATTCTCTGAACGATTGACAGATGATTTATTTTGCATGAATAAAATCTCCTATAAAAAATAATGTTTTTAATTTTTCCATCTTTTTTGATGATTACTGTAGTTGGTAGAGACTATAAAAAATCAACATATTTTTAAATAATTCCCTATCTGTAATTTTAAATTATTTTAAACAAAAATGCAAACGATTTGTCCTGTAAAATCCCCCCCATCCCCCGAAAAATCAAACCTCTCTGTCCAATTTTAAACACTTTGCTCTTTCATTTTTTTACATTTTTAAACATAGAATTTTCTGTATTTACTATTTTATTTTTAAGTCGATATATTTATATTTGTTATGGATTAAAAAAACATGCTATCTCATACGATAACATGTCGTTTTTTACTATTCACAACAGTGCCTCAAACTCAGCGACAGTCATGCCTAATTGCTGGCTGGCAACCTCCGGTGTCAGAAGCCCCTGGCGAACGAGGTTTAGTAGCATAGACAAACTACCTTCAGCTTTCCCACGTTCCAGTCCCTGTTCGATACCTTCCGATCGTCCTTGTTCAAGACCTTCTGCCCTAGCTGTTTCCAAAGCATAGTCCTGCGCTAACAAGGCTTGCTCTTCTCGCATACGTAGTTGACTAAACATTTTCCTGTCCTCCTCGGACCAGCTCTTATAGTCCAGCAGTTGGTCTGCTTGGCTGATGGCTCGCTCGGGTTGTTGGGTAAAGGGTTTGTTTCCGAAAAACTCCAACCACGGCTTGCGAACCTCGTCTTTGCTGGTTTCTCTGTATTTTTTTAATTCCAAGAACGCCATCTTGACCAGATGGTTTTCTTGTCCATTGTTTGTGATGGTTAAGACCTCACCTGTCGTATCCTCGCGCATACTAAAACTATGAAAAGCCAAATCATCTGAGAAATAATTGCTGTCCACAATTGCGATAGCATATACCGGTGCTATGTGTTTATAACTCTGGTGAGTATTTCCTTCTTGCTGGCAAATTTTTTCTAGATTTTGATTGACCTGACTGCAAAGATAAGCCCACAAACGATTGATGAAAAAATTCTGATGATGCACTTGAATCTCAATAATGACCTGAGTACCGTTGTCCAATTCCGCCAAGACGTCTATACTGGTATAGAAATCCTGGGCCGAGTAAGGTAGGGAAGGTAAGACGTGAATGTTACTTCCCTCCAAAATCGTCACATTTTTTGCTGGCAAGTCCAGCATATCGCGAATAAATTGACAAGTGATTTCAGGGTTGCTAAAAATCTTCTTAGCTACCAAGTCATTGGTTGGGCTGATGCCCGGATGTCTGAGAATCATCCTTTTCCTCCTTTTATTATACCATAGTTTTAAATCTAATTTTGCTAGATTATATGGTTCTATCTATTTATTCGAAAAGGAAATGAATTGTGAAGATGTTTTATCTCGTTTCAACTAAAATATGAGCTTGATCAACCAATTGTCCATCAACAGTCAGATTCAGATAGAAATCTAAGGTCTTATCAGCGGCAAAATACAGGGTTGGTAGGCACAAATCTTTTGTGCTTTCCCCTGCTTGGAATTGAAGGACTTGAATCTCGTCCTGATAGGCGACACCATGGACACCTGTCCCCGGTTGAATCGAAATCTTAGCCTCTAAAGAGGAGCTACTTTCGCTACGTTCAATCCTAAAATGAAGAGTCTCTCCCTTTGTCACAGCTAGACTTTTTTCTGCAAATGCTAGTCCCTGAACAGCTACCTTTTGTGATAACCTCGGAGTTTTATAGAGGGCAATCTTGGTCAATACAGGCATAGATTGTGCCTCGGTAATGATCACGCGAACCTTCTGTGCCTCTACTAGCGGACCTCGCAGGAGGCGCTTATGACCAACTGTAAAGCCCTTGCCAAATTCTTGCCAGACGCCATCCATCTCTACTTGCACATAAAAAGTAGCGATTCGTTGCCCTAGCTTCAAATCTTCTCTTAACTCAATTACATCAAAAGTTTTAGGTGACGCTAAATTGAGTTCTAACTGGATTGGCAATCCCTCATCGCTTGCCCAAGAGCTGGTTTCAAGGCCATCTGTTAGATGATAACAAGCAAAGTCTGCGGAGAGAGCAGGACCAGATACCTCAGCTCCCAGAGCCAAATCTTCTTTATAGAGCTCATTGCGATAGGTCGCAAATTCATAGAGGCGTTCAATATCCTTTGCATCAAATAGCCCATCTTGATTCGGCGGAATATTAAGTAGGAGCGGGGTTCCTCTCCCCACTGAGTGAAAATAGATTTCGACCAACTCCTCAAGAGACTTAGGATCCTGCTCTTCATGGTAAAACCAACCCGGTCGAATGGAGACATCTGCCTCACCGATTGAAAAAATCGTGCCTGAGGGATCTCCGTGCTGAAGATAGTCCAGCTCTGCTTCTGTTCCTAGTTTGTCAGGATTTACCTTTTGCCACAGGGGATCACCCGCATATCCTCGTTCATTGCCAATCCAGCGAATGCTGGTGCCTTCTGTTGAAAAAATCAAGCAATCACCCTGCAGGTCACGAATGGTTTCAAACCATTTTTCAAATTCATAATTGACCTTTTGTGCGCCCTCTCCTCTAGCACCATCCATCCATACCTCAGCAAATTTCCCTGCATTGCCATAGGCAGGATTTGATAAAATCTCCTTCAACTGTGCCAGATAATAGGCATTATAGTCCGCTTCTCGCTCCACATGATAGAGAGGACTGTGGGCATCCCAGGGTGACAGGTAGACCCCCATATCCATATCAAATTCTGTAGCAGCTTGGGATACTTCAAGGAGCAAGTCCCCCTCTCCATTCCTCCAAGGACTAGCCTTGACCGAATAGTCTGTATAAGCCGTCGGATAGAGGACAAAGCCATCGTGGTGCTTGACCACCAAAATCAACTTTTTAAAGCCCGTTTCCTTGAGTACACGAACCCACTCACGCGCATCTAGCTGTGTTGGGTTAAAGCGTTCAGGGTCCTCCTGACCTGTCCCCCATTCCTGATCATAAAAAGTATTGGGACCAAAATGGATAAAGGCTGCTAGTTCATCCTCTAAATACGCTAGCTGGGCCTGACTAGGCAAGGGGCCGTGCGGTTTTATTTCTCTTACCATATTACTTCCTATCTACATTTTTCTTTACTTTTTTGGCATGTACTTGCAATTCTGTTAACGCTAGGGGACTTGCCAAGTTTTCAAATCTAAGACGAAGGGCATAGGTCTCCACCTTGTCAAATTCAAAACGAAGCTCTTCACCCCTATCACTTGAAACCTTTCGGATGCCTGATACAGGTCGCCAATTCTTTTCTTGTTTGAGAGCAGAATCCTTATCCAAATGGTTTGGAGTCCGAGGCAAACTAGGCTCATTCCCTATGTAATAATCAATAAAGGTCGGTTCCACCGCCGCGTATTCTTGATTCTCAACATAATACAAGGTCACGTTATCCACGAATCGCGGTTTTAAAATCCCTGCATCTCCAAAAATAATGCCCACGCTGGCTTGCTCTGACTTGGCAATCCAAGTATTGGCTGTCGATTTCTTCCGAGAAATGACCTTGTCATTGAGGTAAGAGGCTGGGTGATTCGGTTCTGAATGAGAAGCAAAGACCAGAGGCAGGTTGGATCCTGTCCACTGATTGGAAATAACTTCCCCATCTACACCGGCAGCTGTCACATGGATGGTAACTGTTGCCGGCAACTCACAGCCCGCTACCTGCCCTGTGAGTACACATTCTCCTACCTGAGCATAGACTTGGGGGTCGAGTTCATTCCAAGTCACCTTGGACGTATCTCGTCTGCCATCTGATAAGACTAGCTTAACTCGGTCTGGTAAATGTGGGGGTTCCTTGACAAGCGTCCAAACCCTTTCGGGTTCAATAGTGCAAATCCCTTGAACACAAACCTGAGCAGAAGCCTTTAAATCCAAACCCTCTAGCTGACCAGATACCGTAAACTCATGAAAGCTTGCTATATCTTCTTCCGAGATTGCTTCCCAGACAACCTTGACTCGTTTTGCACCGCCAAACTCATAGTCCACCAAAACTGAAGATGGAAGCTGTGGATAAGTTCCCTTATTTGTATACAAGCGAAGTGGTCTTACAGAAACTGCTCGGCCTAGCGAAGTATTTTCTGCCACCTGCAAATGAGTTTGATAGGTCTTTCCTTGATAAATGGCGCGAATAGCCAAGTCGCCTGCAGACAAGCAATAAAGCACTCCCTGCTTGATAATGGCGTGGGCACTACCACTCGTCTCCCAAATCACTTCACTATTCCCCACCTTGTTCACAGGGTTATCCACAATTTGTGGATAAAGTCCAATCGCTGTGGAATCCCCTTCTTGTAAGCCTGCCTGCTTGTCCACTCGAATCTCAAACAAGCGCTTATTTTTCACTGGCTGGGTAGCCAAAGCCTCTCCCACTAAGATATCAAAACTTGCTGGCTCTAGCCCTCTGGCACTAGCTTTTACTCTTACTTGACCTACCTGCTCCAAGCTCTGAACCAAAAGGACACCTCTGCCATGAAAGGCTTTCCGCTTAAATCGACCATTTTTCTGAGCCTGATAACGTTCACGACTGGCCTGCCTTCCATTATCCACACCCACAATACGAGCAGGTCCTTCAATTTCAAAATGAAGCTGATTGGAAGCGCTCGGCACCCAATTTCCATCTTTATCCAATACATCAAAATAGAGATAAAGGAGGTCTTGCCCATCTGACTCCAGTTGTGTTTTCTCGCTATGTAACCTGATTTTGGCTGGCTTACCTGCAGTCACCACCCTATCTTCTGCCACAAGCTGACCTTGACGGTCATAGGCCACAGCATGCAATTCTCCTGGTTGATAAGCCAAGCGCCATTCGAGATAGAGTTGGTCAGAACCTTCTCCCTCTTGGTATTTCCGACCGTCTGAAGTCCATTTTTCCTGAAAAGTCTTCCTACCTTGAGATTTTCCATTGAGAAATAGCTCTACTGAACCAGCATTTGAATACACTCGAACAGGGATATCCCCACACTTATCCACAACTTGTTGATAACTCTTGTGGATTTCCCAATTCCAGTGGGGCAGGATATGAACCATGGGATGCTGATTACCATCCAACCACTGACTTTGGTAGAGATAATAATCATTTTTAGGAATCCCTGCTGTGTCCACAATCCCAAAATAGGAGCTCTTGACAGGTGTGTCATTTTGATTGTGCCAAGGAGTCGGCTCACCGATATAGTCCACTCCTGTCCAGATAAACTGACCTGCGTAGTCTAGCCGATTTCTATCTGCTATCCAAGAAGCCGTCGCTGTCTTCCCCCAAGGAACTCGATCATTTCCATAGTCCGACTGTTCAAAATTCCGCACGCGGCGATTATCCCCAACCCATTCCTTATCTGGGCGAAAATAACTATCACGAGTTCGGGTAGCCGATGAGGTTTCAGAGCCATAAAGTCGCCACTTGGGATGTCTTTTACGAATTCCATCAATATTGTCTTCCGAGTAATTTAAGCCCACCACATCCAGCAAATCCGCAATCTTTTCATGACCTCCAGAACCATCTCCAAAGCGAAATTGATCCATTCCCATGGTCACAAAACGGCTATCATCAACCTCCTTGACCCTCTCTAGCAAGCGTTTGATAGTCTTCAATGAATGAGCATCTCCATTTGCTTCACTGACTTCATTTCCTAAGGACCACATAAAAATAGCTGGATTGTTCTTGCCACGCTCAACCATGGTGCGCAAATCGTAATCTGACCAGAAATCGCCTGCTTTCGCTTCTGGATGAGTCGCTTCTTCCTCAAAAAAGCGACCATAGTCATATTCTTTCTTACCTCCATACCAGGTATCAAAGGCTTCTTCTTGGATAAGTAGTCCCATTTTGGCGGCCACATCTAGCAAGATACTACTAGCCGGATTATGGGTAATTCGAATCGCATTGACACCCATTTCCTTCATCTGCCGCAAGCGTCTCTCAGCAGCTGACCTGTTTTCCACAGCTCCCAGCGCTCCATAGTCATGATGCAGACAAACCCCATGAATCTTCAACCAGCGCCCATTTAGAAAGAAGCCCTTATCTGCTTGCCAATCCATATAGCGGTAACCAAAGGTTTCTTCTTCTTCATCAACTAAAATGCCATTTTTATAAAGGCGAGTCTTCAATTGGTAAAGGTGGGGATGGTCAATATCCCAAAGCAAAGGTTGAAAAATTGATATTGCTTGTTGGAAATGATGTTTGTCCCCAGCTTCAATAACTAGAGAGTCTGTCTCTTGCCAGTCAGAAATCCGCTGTTTTTCATACCAGATACTCTGTTCCAAATATACCAACACAGACTGAGATCCGTCATTTGAAACCTTACTTTCAAGCTGAGTTTCCACCCATCCATCTCTTTGTTCTTTTAGTTTAGGACTTTCTATCTTAATCCCATACAAATCCAGATGCACCAGATCTGTAATCAGCAATTTTACTTCTCGATAAATACCGCTACCAGAGTACCAACGACTGCTAGGTTGCTGATTGTCGACAAAAACCGCAAGCTGATTGGTTGTCCCATCGTTTCTTAGATAAGGCGTGATATCATAAGAAAAGGGTGCGTAGCCATTGGGATAATAGCCCAGCACTTGTCCATTGATATAGACTTGGGCATTCATATAAACCCCGTCAAAGAGCAAACGCACCGATACAAGACTGGCATCTTCTTCCAAGTAAAACTGCGTCCGGTACCAAGCCTGACCCCCGTTTAACTGACCACCCTCATTTTGCGCTGGCGAATACTGGTCAAAATCATTGTAAATACTCCAGTCGTGTGGCACTTGAATAGCCTGCCAATTTTCCCTCTGAAAATCTGGTGCCAAGGCATCTTCTTTCCCCACTTCCTGGCTAAAAAACCAGTGATTTCGTAAAACTTCTTCTCTTCTCATACAAACAATCCTCTTTAAATGACTCGATTTACTTGACTATAGCACAAAACAAAAGCGCTTTCAAGACTTCCTCCATCACTCCCTAAATACTCAGAAAAGATTCTATAATTTGTGGAGGAGGATTTTAGTTCACAAACCCACGATCGTAAAACAAAAAAGAGCCTGTTGCCAAGCTCTTTAGTCTATTATTTCTTCTCAGCGCGGAGGGCTGACAAGATTTGTGTACGGATATCATCCACACCATTTGGCGTATTTGGCAAAAAGATCGTTTGATTTCCTTTAGAAGCAAAGGTATTCAAAGTGTCCAAATACTGGTTGGTCAAGAGGATAGACATGATTTGTTCTTCTGTCATGCCAACATTGGCTTCCTTGAGTTCTGTGATAGACTCTGCCAATCCATCCACAATCGCCTTACGCTGTTGGGCAATCCCCACACCATGAAGGCGGTCTTTTTCTGCTTCGGCTTCAGCTGCAGTGACGATTTTAATCTTGTCAGCTTCAGCCAATTCTTGCGCTGCGACCCGCTTACGTTGTGCCGCATTGATTTCATTCATGGATTGCTTAACTTCTGCATCTGGTTCAACCTTGGTAATCAAGGTTTTCACGATAATGTAGCCGTAAGTAGTCATTTCTTCTGCTACTTGGTGTTGAACTTCAAGGGCAATCTCGTCTTTTTTCTCAAACAATTCATCCAAGGTTAATTTTGGAACAGAAGAGCGAAGAGCATCTTCGATATAAGATTTAATCTGAGATTCTGGACGCATGAGTTTATAGTAGGCATCTGTCACGCTCTGCTCATTAACACGGTACTGAGTCGCTACATTCATCATAACAAACACATTATCCTTGGTTTTAGTCTCAACCACAATATCGCTTTGCAACAAGCGCAACTGAATCCGCGCTGCAATCGAGTCAATCCCAAAAGGCAAGCGAATATGAATACCGCTATTGGCAACCTTTTGGTATTTCCCAAAGCGTTCAATAATCGCCACCGACTGCTGACGAACCACATAAACTGTACTCAGTGTGACTATCACCAATAGGAGCACACAAACCACCACAAAAATCATCAAAAATGTTGCCATTATCGTGACCTCCATCATTATTTTTCCTGTATTATAGCACATTTAAAGAAGGCTGTGCAGTTTTTACTGCTATTTTTCCTGAAATGTCAATAATTAGAGGCGAATTGTCACATTGTCGTCTAATCTCTTGCTAAAACAACTGGTAAAGAATTAGTGCACCATGATCGTTCTTTCTAACTCCGTTGATTATCAACATACTATCTGAGCTTTACAAGTCGTGGACAAAGAAACGAAGCAAGTAACGGTTAAGCCCTTTAAAAGACTCACAAAAAACATCATTACAATGAACCGCACTCCAATAGTTCAAGCATGAAGTGAGGTTGATGATCTAAATTTAGTATGGTATACTATTTTTGTCATCGGTTACCGATTACGTTCCTTACGGTTCGTGAGAGGAGGTGAAACTAATGAACCTTATCATAGAGCTCGCTCTTACTATTATAGCGGACGTCATAGCAGGAATTATCTTATATTTCGTCTGCAAATGGCTAGATAGTAAGGAGTAGACCGAGTGACTAGCCTATCAACACCCGTTAAATCGCTAAGATACGTCAAAAAAGCCCTTAACTACGGCCATAGTTAGGGGCTTTGGTGTTCTAATGAACCTTATCAACTAACTACATTCTAGCACATAACCCCCGATATTTCAAGAGTTTTATTTATTTTTTAAAGTTCTAAAAGGTCTATAATGAAGTTAGCCATCTAGTACCCAAAAACCGACTAGCTCTTATGAACTAGTCGGTTTCTCATCAATGCGCTAACATTTCTTGGGCGATTTCTTGGCCAGATAGGTTTTCTGGATAGTAGGTTGGCCAGTTATCCATTTCTTCAAAGAGGGCTTCTTGGCTTGTGCCTCCAAAGAAGATATGGAAATGTTCTGCCTTAACTGGGGCGATATTGTGGTCGCTAAACTGAACATACTTGAACTGTCCAGCGTCTGCATCTGTCGCTTCAAAGAGGAAGCGTACGCCACGATTGCCTTTCTTGTAAGTCAAGATTTTCTTACCAACATACTTATAAGTGTATTTCTTGCTTTGTCCACCTTGAACAAATTCCATAGTGTTATCAGTGATGTTGATCTTAGTGACATCTGTCTGATAGCCTTTTGTATAGTAGGCCTTGTACTCTTCCTTAGTCATCTTGCCAGTCAACTTAGCCTTGTAGTCAAAGACCTGATCAAACGTACCATCTTCAAGGAAAGGATAAACTGATTGCCAATTACCTGCATAGTCACTCAAGGTACGGTCCTTGACGTCTGCATCCTCAAAGTAACCATTTTGGACTGTCTTGGTATCCTCTGCCTTTTCAGGTTCGATTGCTGGGCCCTCTTGGTCCGTTGTTTGTTTCAAAGCCTTGAGGTTTTTCTCCATCACGGAAATATAGTTTTCACCAGCCTTAGTATCCTCTTCTGTCAGACTTTCTAAAGGATTAAGGACATCTGTTTTGACACCTGCCTCTTTTGAAAGTGTGTTAGCAAGGGCTTGTGAAGCATTTTCTTCGAAGTAGATATAGGCAATTTTATTTTTCTTAACGTACTCTGTCAATTCTGCCAAGCGAGCAGCTGATGGCTCTGTATCTGGAGAGAGGCCTGAGATTGCGACTTGTTTGAGTCCATAGTCCAAGGCAAGGTAGTTAAAGGCTGCGTGTTGAGTCACAAAGCTCTTTTGTTTGGCTTGAGACAAGCCTTCTGCATAAGACTTATCCAAGGCTTGCAATTTTTCGATATAGGCAGCTGCGTTCTTTTCAAAGGTCTCTTTTTTATCAGGATAATCTGCTGATAAGCTGTCACGGATGTGCTCCACAAGTTTGATGGCACGGACTGGTGATAACCAAACATGGGGGTCAAAATCATGGTGATGGCCTTCTTCTCCATGGTCATGGTCTCCCTCTTCTTCCTCGCCACCTGGTAAAAGCAACATATCGCCTGTCGCCTTGATGGTTTTGACCTTTTTCTTATCCAGGGTATCTAGCAATTTAGGTACCCATGTTTCCATGTTTTCATTTTCATAAACGAAGGTATCTGCGTCTTGGATTTTGGCAACCGACTTGGCAGATGGTTCATATTCATGGGGTTCTGTACCAGCACCGATTAGGAGTTCTACATTAGCCGTATCTCCTGCGACTTGCTTGGTAAATTCATAGACAGGATAAAAGGTTGTCACGATATTTAATTTGCCATCTGCTTGCTTTTGATTGGAACAAGCCACTAAAAATAAGGCACATAGACTGGCTAGCAGTAAGCTAATTTTTTTCATGTTCGTCTCCTATTTGATAAAACGTCTTACTAAACTAATAAGTAAAAAGACAGTTACAAAAATAATGGTAATACTTGCACTTGCAGGTGTTTCTGCATAGTAGGAAATGTAAAGTCCTGCTACCATTCCCAAAAATCCAATAGCACTGGCAAGCAACATAACCGATTTAAAGTTTTTCCCCAGACGCAGGGCAATACTAGCTGGCAAGACCATAATGGTCGATACCAGAAGAGCTCCCGCAGCAGGAATCATAAGGGCAATGGCCACCCCCGTCACCATGTTAAAAAGAATGGACATGGTACGAACTGGCAAGCCATCCACAAAGGCCGTATCCTCATCAAAGGTCAAAATGTACATTGGACGAAGGAAGAGGAAGGTCAAAAGCAAAACAACCGCCGCAATGACAAAGAGGGAAATAACCTGCTCTTCGCTGATAGTCACGATTGAACCAAAAAGGTACTGGTCCAAACTCATAGAACTCGAGCTTTTACCCTTGCTCATGACAATCAGAGAAACAGCCAGACCCGTTGACATGAGGATAGCTGTCCCGATTTCCATAAAGCTCTTGTAAACCGTACGGAGATACTCCAGAAAGACCGCCGCAATCAAGACAATAGCAATAGTGGAAATAGTCGGAGAAATCCCTAGTACCAGACCAAAGGCTACACCTGAAAGTGAGACGTGGCTGAGGGTATCACTCATCAAACTCTGACGGCGCAAGATAAGGAAGGTCCCCAATACTGGCGAGAAAAGACTCATGGCAATAACGGCCAGAAAGGCACGTTGCATAAAGTCATAAGATAACAAACTAAGCATGGCCCACCTCCTGATCATTCTCATGAACGTTGAAACAACGCCATGGCGAGTCTTGGTTACGGACTAGATGAATATTGCGGTCCGCATAGTCCTTAACTTCTTCAGGGTCATGAGTAATCATCAAAACAGCCTTGCCATGATGATGGGCGCTGTGGTGCATGAGTTCGTAAAATTCGTTTTTACTTCCTGCATCCATCCCCGTTGTCGGCTCATCTAGGATAAACACATCTGGATCCGAAGCAAACATACGTGCGATCACCGCTCGCTGCTTTTGTCCTCCAGATAGAGAACCCAAGCGTTTGTCTCGGTGTTCCCACATGCCAACTGAATCCAGACTAGCCTTGATATGCTCCTCATCATGAGCATTCAAGCGACGGAACCAGCCTTTTCGTGGATAACGACCCGACTTGACAAATTCGTAAACCGTACTTGGAAAACCCGCATTAAAACTGGCAATCTGTTGAGGAAGGTAGGCTATTCTCAATTTCTTACCCTGTGTATTTGTCTTTGAAATAGTCACCTTGCCAATGCGTGGTTGGAGGATACCAAGACTGGCCTTAATCAGTGTCGTCTTAGCTGCTCCATTTTCCCCTGTCAAGGTAACAAATTCCCCACTATCAACACTATAATTGATATGTTCAAGAACGGGCTCCTTATCATAATAGAAGGATAAATCCTCTACCGTAATGTATCTCATTATTTGATTTCTCCTACTAAAGCAGTCAAAAACCGCTGAATCACTTTTTGTTCATTTGGAGTAAACTGAGTTGCCACTTGTTCATAGGTTAAAAGTGTATGCTCATGGTGATGATGGTGCTCCTCAGCGATTGGACGAGCCAAATCAGTCAACTGATAAAAAATCACACGCGCATCCTTAGGATCTTTAGATGTTTCCAACATCCCTTCCTTGACCAAAGACTTAATGGCCTTGGTAACTGCTGCCTGACTGACATTGAGGCGACGCGCCAATTCTGAATTTGTTAAAGATTCCTCTGACAAGAGCATAAGAATGTGCTCCTGAGTATTGGTCAGGGCCACCTCGCTAGTACAATGACCTATTAGGATTTCATGCTGATTTTCTGCCTGCAAAATCACCTCATTCAAAAAAGCATCGATATCCTTCGCTAGCTGTCTCATATCTGACTCCTTTCCTTTTGGACTTCTCTTTTTTAAGAGAAAATACTATTCTTTGAAGAATTATTTACTGGTTAATTATATCACAACCAAAAAAAGAGTCAAGAAAAAACGTGAAAACCAGTTTCATTCTTGAACTCTTCCATACTATTATCTATTGAAATTCCTTGACATCTCCATCATAAGTTGCCCATCATCTGAATCTATTTTAGAAGACACAACTCTTTTTCTTCTAATTATATATAAAATGGAGAAGGTCTAAGCCTTCTCCAAATACATACCTTACCTCACTCAAGAGGTCTAGCAATCTATAACTAGAAACTCATTAAAATTTTGAACAAATTTTACTCATTATCCTTCTTACGAAGAACGATACTTAGACCACTCAAAATTCCAACAAATCCGAATGCTGCCAAGGCTGCGTTCGATTCCGTACCAGTATTTGGCAATTGAGTTACCTCAGTTGATGGAGCTGGATAAGTGTTCCCATCCGGATTGTAATTTGAAGGTACTGGTCTGTTTGGAACTTCCGGTGTTCCCGAATCTTCCGCCACAGGTACAGGTGGTTTTGGAGTCTCGTTTCGTTGAGGTGTTGGAGCTGGTTGTGGTGTAGGTGCAGGAGCTGGAGTTGGAGTCGGAATTGGATTTGGCTCTGGCTGTGGTTTTGGTTCTTCAGGAATCTTCAGCTCTGGAATCTCCACAGTTGGCGGATCTAACGGAACTACTCCACCTTCAAATTCTGGCACTTCAACTTTTGGAGCATCAATTTGCATTACATATTGGTAAACAATTGTAGTTACTCCTTCTTTAACTAAACCTTTTTCCTCTACAGTATTTTTGAATTTATCACCAGCTGGAAAAACACGTTTAAGTTTGAATGTTACTCCATCTACCTCGATAGTCTCAGGAGCTGTCACAGCATACTCTTCTCCGGTAGCTTTATATGTAGTTTCTTCTTTGCCGTCAATAATTGTAGTTGTCGCTTCAGCTACAATTACATTGTTCTTAGCTACTACATCATCCGCAAGGAAGTTTTCATTAATATCTACGAATTTAACGATAACTGTTCCTTTTTTATCTTTTGCGTAATCACGTACACTGTTTGGTTTATTCTGAGAATACTTAACAACAACTGCTGAATCTTTTGATTCATGTGTTACAGTTAATTCATCTACCTTAGCTTTATCCACAGTGTAATCTTTGATTTCTGGTGACACTACTTCAACAAGTTTTTGTTCTGGAGTCCAATCAGTTGTATACGTCACTTCACCAGTTCTACTGTTGATTTCGGCAGTTCTTGTGAAACGAGCACTTTGGTTCACTGGTGCACTTGCTTCTTGTCCTTCTTTTGGTCCATTTTCATAAACATAAGTGATATCACGTTTCACTTCTGTTAGTAAACCTAAATCTTTGTAGGTGCGACCTTTTGGATCATTAGGAATCTTATCCTCTGGTTTTGGAGGATTTTGATTACCATCGTTAGGCTTCGTTGGATCTACTGGAATAATGTAGTCATATTGGTATACAACTGTCGTAGTTCCTACTTTTACCTTACCTGTTTCTTCTAATACATTATTGTATTTATCAGAAACTGCGTAAATACCACTGTATTTATATTTCTTACCATTAACTTCGATAACGTCTTTACGGTTCGCTACAGTGCTGTATTCTTCATTTGTTGGTGTATATGTTGTTTCTTCACGATTTGCATAGACTTTTGTCGTAGCTTTTTCTACTACTGCATTATCTTTAACAGTTACCGCTTCACTGATTTCATTTCCTTGAGCGTCTACATACTTAACAACTACAGAACCTTTTTTGTCTTTTGCTGCATCATGTTCGATAATTTCAGAATTTTCACGGTATTTAACAATTTCGCTACTGTCTTCAGATTCGTGCGTTACTGCTAATTCAGCTACTTTTTCTTTATCAACTGCATATTTATCGATTTTTGGCGATACTACTTCTGCAAGTTTTTGTTCTTTAGTCCACTCACTTGTGTAGACCACTTCACCAGTTCTACTGTTGATCTCTGCAGTTCTTGTGAAGCGTGCATTTTGATTAACAGGTGCACTAGCTTCTTGGCCTGCTTTTGGTCCATTTTCGTAAACATAAGTGATATCACGTTTGACTTCTTTTAAGAGACCTAAGTCTTTGTATGAACGGTTTTGTGGGTCATTAGGAATCTTATCCTCTGGTTTTGGAGGATTTTGATCACCTTCATTAGGCTTAGTTGGATCTACTGGAATAACATAATCGTATTGGTATACAACTGTTGTAACTCCTTCTTTCACCTTACCTGTTTCTTCTAATACGTTGTTGTATTTATCAGAAACTTCATACACTCCACGGAAGACATATTTCTTACCATCTTTAGAAATAGTATCAACTTTCTTCTCAGCAGCATTGTAGTTCACATCATTTTCTGTTACTTCATCACGAGTCGACAGTACAACCTCTCCTGACTTAGTAGCGTATGTTTTCGTTGTTTTGACAACTGCATCTGTCACTACATTTTCTGCGTCTTTGATTTCATTACCATCAGCGTCAACGTACTTAACAACTACTGAACCTTTAGCTTCAGTTACTGTCGGAGTTGCATCTTCTTTTTTATCTAACACATAGCTGTAGATAACGTGTTTTTCACCTTCAGTAACGTCACCAGTTACTGGAGCTGAGTCAGATGTTTGCCCTACATATTTATAAACTAAACCTGTAGCTTCATCTTTTAGCGTTGGGTATTGTTTATCAGTAGTGTCGTATTTTTCTGTAACTGTACGTTTTTCTTTACGTTCAGATACTTTTACACCTTTTGAGTAAGTTACATAAGTATCTTCATACTCAACTGGCACTTTATCTTTCACTACTTCTGTTTCTTTTAATGTTTTTAACGTTCCATCTTCGTTGATCACAACGTGTTTCACATCAACAGAACCTGTTTTTGTAACTTCTGATTTAGACGGAGTTTTCTCTTCTTCACTTACTAGACGATATTCGTAAACAACCTCTGTTGTTCCTTCTACGACTTTACCGCTAGCAGCTGGAGAACCTTGTTTTAGACCTACATACTCGTATGTAAATCCAGTATCAGCATCCACTAAGGTTGGATATTGTTTTGGTGTCGTGTCATAGTTTTGTTCTACTGTTTTAACATCAGTGCGTTCGTCAACTTTTGTTTCACCTGAATATAAGCTTACGATAGTTTTTGTTTCTAATGTAACATTATCTTTATCAGTTTCTGATTTTAATTGTTTTCCATCAGTTGTGACGTACTTGATAACGACGCTACCTTGTTTAGTAGCTGTTGCAGTTCCTGCTTCTTCTTTTGTGATTTTTAAGTTGTAATAGTGAGTGACAACTGGTTTTTCCTCACCCATTACTTTGTAAGCACGGATTGGTGTGATGATTTCTTTTTTAGTGAATGTCGCTGATTCAGTTGTTCTTGTACGAGTTCTTTCCCCTGTATCACCAGTAACAATATATTTATTGCCAACCGTCGTTGTTGGAATATATTTTTCGTCAGTTTCTTTAGTATCACCTGTGACTGTTACTGTTCCATCAGCAGCAATTTCAACCTTCCCTTTGTTAACTAAAGTTGTTACTTCTTCTACCTTATCTGGTTCATCTATCGTTAAATCAATGAAGAAATCCGGTTTGCTGTCATACGCATCATATTCTTTAATATTCTTAGTTGTCACTACATCAATATAAGCATGCGGACTGTAATCATCTGGAGTATATTTATATACTGTAGTCGTGTGGATTTCTCTATATTTACCATTGTCCAATTCTGTAGTATCTGTAGGTTCATTTGCAGTAACCGATACTTCTCCAATAATTTTTGGAAAACCTGCTAAAATATTTTTGAATTTATCAATAGAAGCATCTGAGATATATCCAGTATTAAGGTCTATAGGAGCATGCATTACGAATTTCCCTGCATGGTTCCCAGTTTTTATCAATCCTAGTTCCAATTTCCCAGATTGGATATCATCTTCTAGAGTTTTTAAATGTGCATCTAAGCGTGCTTTAGCTGCTTGCACTTTCTCTCTTTCAGTTGCATCTGTCGCTTTTCCTTCTAAGAATTCTAAAGCTTTATAATTGGCAACAGCATAATTTTTTAAAATATCTTTTAATGATGATTGAGATTTATTTAGTCTATAATCATAACTATATTCATCACCTGTTGCTAAGTTTTTTACTTCAGACCCAGCATACCCACTTCCAAAACCTAATAATGCATAAGTAGGATCTTCGCTAGGTGTTTTTTCTACGTCATCAGCAGTCCCATAAATTCCATCTGCACCTGGTAGAAAATAATTATTCCGTACAATATTATTATTTGATCTGTCAAAAGTATAATCGTCTGTAATGTAAGTTGAGAAATAGTCTCTGTCTTTCTTTTCTACTTCTATTCTACTTTCTACTGAGAAAGTGATTGTTCCTTTTGTTATTTTCTTTACAGCCTTCCCTTGACCTACCGCATAGGTATCTTTATCAAGAACAAGAACTGTATCACCTTCTTGAAGAGTTACGTTTTCTTTCGTAAACTCTTTAGCGTCCGCTTGACCGTCATTCCATTTTGTTACTGCATCTTCATCACTAGATACACCGCCATCTGCTACAACATACTTACCGTATTGACCATCAGCTGTTTCTTCAACTAAGTAGACTTTGCCTTTTGTTTTGGTATAGTCAATCTCACCTAGTTTGTTATGCATTCCTTCTGGAGAGACTGCTGCTTCGATATTGTTAAAACGTGTTTTATCATAAGTAAGTTTATCAGCACCTTCTACTTCAGATTTTCCAGCATACTCATAAACTTTACCATTTGCTTCAACTGTATCTTTTTTACCAGTATCCTTTGAAACAACTGCTCCTGGTTGAGTCACAGTTGATTCACGGTAATCTTTACCATCTGTATCGTAAGCAAGACCTTTTTTGTCATAAGGAGTCTTAACTGTACCTGTTCCCGCTTCTACTGTTTCTGATTTTAATAACGACTTATCAGAATCAAGCTTGTAATTTACAGTTGCTTCTGATTTAACATTTAATGTATCAGTTCCATCAGCATCACCTGTATTGCTGTTGGCTTTTGTCGGTTCAGCAGTTCCTTTTTCTAATACTGCATCAACTTTTACAGTTTTTGTTGCATCTTTATCGTCCGTAAAAGTTGTTGCAGCTGTCGAAGCTACTTTCGATGTATCAGTCACCATCGTTGCTGTATCTGTACCATTAGAAGTAACATTGGCAGCTACTGGGCTTGCACCAACTGCTAAAGCTACACCTGTTGCCAAAATCGTTGCCCCGATTAATTTAGAATCAGTTCGACCATCTTTGTACTTACGAAGAGAAAATTTCTCCTGTCTATCAGTATGAAACATAACACACCAGCTTCCTAAAATTTCATTGTTTTTTATATTTTGAATCTATAAAATTTGCGATAAGGACTATAAAACTAAGGCTGTTTTACGCTTTCAATTATATCATACTTCTAACAATAATAGATACTTATACATATCAATTATTTCTTCTTTTTGATAGTCTTTAGAGAATGTTGCTGACGCGTAACGACCTTCTTTTTGATAAGCATTGAGCCACAAGATTAACTCCCCGATGTCACCAAATGTTGTGACACCTTTGGATTGGCTCTTATAGTACCTATGAGCTAAATCTGTATCAGACAAGAGACAGATCAAACCCTTGGCAGATGCTTCTACAGCCGAATTGGCAAAGCATTCACTCATAGAACAGGAGAGATAGCCTTGATGCTTCTCATAAGGAACCTCTTCTAGAAAACCTGCATAATGGACATTTGACGGCAAGTCTTTCTGGCTATAACCATCTGGCAAATTGCCATAAATCGTCAACTGACTATCTGGCACTTGTCGAAAGGCCTCAATCGCCCAGGCACACCGTTTGATCATCGTCATATTGCCAACGATACACCAATCGGTGACTCTTGTATATTCTTTTTCCAAAACTCCATCCACAAACATTGGAGGTAAAAAGCGAACCTTTTCTTTCCCTATCAGCTGCTCCAAAACGGGGCTTGCAACGATATTTTGGCACCACCCTTGTAAGATAAACTTCATCATGGGATCTAGGATATTGTAATGGGTATAAGCAAATAGCTTTCTTCCGGTATTTTGGAAAAACTTCCTCAATTGAAGAGGATATTCATTGACCATATCAATGATAAAGCAATCTTCCACTGTAGAATTGTTGGCTAGATAGAGACTAACTAACTGCCATTGAGTATAGGTTTCCCCACTTCTTAGGTTTTGGTAAGAATGGTAATTTTCACTCACATCACCTTTTAGCAACTCCCCTTTACTATCATAAAGAGTAAAAAGATTTTCTTGATATTGGAATCGATACAGTAATTGAGAGGTATAACATTCTACATCTCCATTTTGATAATGAACGAGTCCTACATATCCCTCTTTTGTGTACTCGACTTCACTGACATTAACTAGTCCCTGAATAAATGCTTTCTCTACACTCGGCTTTTGTCTAGCCAAATCTGATTGATCAAAAATAACATGATAGAAGTTTTCAAAACCAAGTTTTTCCAATGTTTCTACAAAATTCGGTACAAAATTATCCAGATTTGTTAAAACAATTTCTTGCTCTACTTGCAGACTTTTAAAAATTTCTTGACGTGCCAATTGGCTTCTTTCAAAGCCATAAGTGCTTATAGGAACGCCTTCCTTTATTGTAAATACTTTCACCATAGTTTAGTCCAATACATCTTCCAATCTTAATCCACGACTTCTTGCTAGTCTTGCACGGAAAGCCATCCCTCGTTTATGACGTTCTGATAAGCGATAGTAGGTCGTTGTGACATTTAAAACCAGGGCATTATCCTTGGTAACCATACGAGACCACAAATGCCAATCTTCAAACCCATCACACTTAGCATCATAGCCTCCTGCTTCATCATAGGCAGAGCGTTTAAAAATGACGGTTGAATGGTTAAAGACATTTTGATAAGCAAGCTCTAACCACAATTTTTCTCCTGATAAATGATGAGATTGATTCCGTTTAATTTTATCTGTTATAGCATCTTCTTCTGCGACAACTCTAGCCCCGATAAGGTCGAGTTGAGGATTTTTCTCTAACTCCTGCAAGAGAAGATCTAAGTGCCAAGGCATCCATACATCATCTGCATCTTGTCTGGCTACATAAGCCGTTTGAGACAAACTAACTCCACGATTTAACGTTTCTGAAATCCCTTTATGACCTTCCCTGATATACTGTATTCGCTCGTCTACTAGATATGGCTTACATACTTCCTCTGTATTATCTGTCGAACCATCATCCACAATTAACAGTCGAAAGGCTTGATGGGTTTGATTTAAAACAGAATCAATCGTTTGACTAATGGTTTCAGCTCCATTATAGACAGGCATGACAATATCAACAGGTGTGTCCGATTGAGATACATTTTGATAGGGCACACCTCGGTTTGCAAAAACATTTGATTCATGAGTTGTTAAAAAAGTCCGATACCCCTGAACCGATACACCCTCTATATCTTTGACCAATAAAAGCGAAGTTGAGTAAAAACCATGTACCTCAACGAACTCATACTCCTCTAGCAAAAGATAAATTTCTTCTTCAAAGCAAAATCTAGTTTCTTTCAATTTATCTTGATAGGGATTCAAAGGCACTCTTGGATGGGGATAGTAATAATCAATCTTCTGTTCATCTAAAATTTTAGCAGTCAATTTTTGGGTAATTTCCAAATCTTCCTGATAAAGGAGAGAGCCTAGAAATTGCCCCAGAAAAACACTTATTTTCTTGCCATTTTTAGCCCTATGAAAATGACTTGGTTCAAGATGAAGCTTTAGAAAAACCTGCTTCTCTTTTGGGAAGAGGATACAGTCCTCAAATACCGTATAATGTCTATTTGACAAAGACATAACCTCTCTCAAGGTAAAGTTTGTATAAGGAATGCCCCTCTCAAGATTTTGTGTATAGAGATTGAGAGGTACAACGGAAGTACTACCATCATCAAAAGTATACAAATTCATTGTACTTGGATTAAAGACGCTAAGAGCTACAGGATTGTCTAAGCTTGCTAGATAGAGATTACTGATGGCCCTGTCTTTTAAGGCTTCCTGAATATCATTGAAGACTGTCTTTCCTTCTAAAACAAGGACTTCCTTACAAAATTCTGCCATCCGTTCAGCATAAAAAGTCTGTCTCGTATCATTTGACATCTTTAGATAAATCCCGATAAAGTCTTCTGAAACAGTCTGTACAACTTCTTTAGCAACTAAAACCTGGAAGGGAGATGAACAAAAAATTATATTCTCCAAATTTAACTCCTCATAACATTCTTACAAACTCTTACTTAGCATCTTGCTTTTGTGCAATCATCTCTTGCCACCAATCTTCATGGTCTTGATACCAATGGATAACTTCTTTTAAGCCTTTATCAAAATCCACGTAGAGAGGTGTAAAACCTAATTCAGTATATAACTTACTTGCGTCAATTCCATAACGAAGGTCGTGCCCTGGTCTATCTGCTATATACTTGAAATCTTCCTGAGATTTTCCTAACTGCAACAAGATTTTCTGTAAAACTTCAACATTCGTTCGCTCATTATTTACCCCAATCAAGTAGGTCTCACCAATAACGCCCTTATCAATAATGGTGTCAATAGCTCGACAATGATCTTTGACATGAATCCAATCACGAATATTCAGTCCTGCTCCATATAGAACTGCCTGCTGTCCAGTTAAAAGATTGGTGATTTGCCTTGGGATAAATTTCTCAGGATTTTGATAGGGTCCATAGTTGTTTGAACAGTTGGAAATCGTAGCCCTAACCCCAAAAGAACGAACCCATGCTTTCACTAATATATCAGCAGAAGCCTTTGTAGCAGCATAGGGAGAACTTGGATTGTACTGCGTTTTTTCAGTAAATTTATCCTTACTTTCTAATGGGAAATCCCCATAAACCTCATCTGTTGAAATATGGTGGAAACGGATATCATACTTCCTAGCTAACTCTAAAAGATTGTGCGTCCCGACAATATTACTTTTCACAAAAACAGACGTATCGTGCAAAGACTTGTCATTAAAAGATTCTGCTGCAAAATGAACAATCAAATCAACTCCTTCATCGATATAGTTGCTTAATGCCAACTCATTTGCGATATCCAGTTTATAAAACGATACCCTATCATCCAATAAATCTTCGATTGTTTTCATCGAAGAGGCGTAAGTCAAATTATCCAAAATCGTAATCTGAATATCCTTATAAGTCTCTTTTAGGTATCGAACAAAATTTGAACCAATGAAACCAGCTCCACCAGTCACAACGATATTTTTATAGTTCATCTATTTTCCCTTTTATATTTTTCACTCAAAGCCAGTACGGTCAACACTTACAACTTCCCATTCTCTTGTATCCGCAATTTGTTTTCCATTTTGTTCAAGTAAAGTATTAAAATCAGGAACAAACACTTTTACAAAAGGCTTTGTAAGTCTTAAAATATAGCCTACCCAATAACAATAAGTCGAATTGGGACAAATGAAGTACTTGTTACAGCTATACAGTTGTAAAAAGTTATCTTGAATATCCTGCTCCTCAACTATAATCGGGTTTTCAAAATGGTACTGAGAGTTTAGAAAAGGTACCAATTCTTCATGACACCAGGCAACATCGTCTGAAGTAATTCGGATGGTTAACTGTTGAAATTTATCCCCTTCAATTGCTGCTATCTTCTCTAAACAAGAAGCAATATACAACTGAGAATTATAACCGTAATTTTTTCTATTTCGTTCATTGAGAAAATCCGTTCTTCTAATGGCAATGGTCACATTTTTCTCTTCAAATAGAGCGGAAGCTGCTACCACTGGTTCAATCAAATACTCTCTACAAAAAGAGTCCAATTCTTCTGAAGAATAGTCAACACCTGCCTCTTGAAAATAACCAAAATCTTCTAATTCGGTACCATTTGCTTTTGAAAATAAGACAGCGGTTTTTGGAAAAAAGGTTTGGGCAAACTGAAAATATCCTGTTCGTAAGACATAACTTTCCTCATAGCCCATCATTCGATCTCTATGCGCTTGTAGTAGAAGATAGAGCAAATTTCCTAGTTGAAAACCTCTATTATTTTCATAAATTTTCAAGATTAGAATCTCCTTTTTGCTTTGTAAAGTATTGTCCCAAAGTAGAAGCGTCAGGATTTTTTAATAAATTCTTTATTTGTTTGCCTGTAAAAATTTCAGACTGATCGATACCCAGTTTCACTCCATCAATCCTATTTAAATTCGATACTAGATGACGAGCCAAATCATTTATTGCTGTTACTTGATAGCACATCTCATCAGGATAAATATCAGAAATCGGCTCTAAATCCCTCAACAGTTCATCTGGAAGAGGCTCTAGTAAAACCCACAACTGATCAGTTACTTTTTTATAATATTTTTCTAACCCCGGCTTGTCCAAAACAATATCATTTGAAATATAAGTCCACTGTCTAGAAAGCAAATCGTTGATAAAGCCCTTTTTCAGTGTCTTCCCATATAAGGTGTCCATAATATAAATAGTATTGCTATTTTTATGAGCTTCAATCACGCTATTATAAATCTTTTGATGAATAGCGCTATATCTGACGCCACTATCAAATACAGATTTAGTGGACACTAAAATCATATGACCTGTCTGAATATTTTTTAGAACATTTACTAATTTCTCTATTTCCGCATCATCGTTTTTCAAACTTAAATTGGTTAATAATTTTTCTGATGACGGTGCAGTACAAATGACCACATCATAAAAATCTTTCAAAGCTTCTTCAATATCATTTCTATTGAAACAACTTAAATCAATATCAGATTGCTTCCTTAATGTATCAAATAAAACTTTCCCAACTGCACCCGTTGAGCCAATTAAGGCGACTTTCTTCTTGCTTGATTCAATTACTTCAAGAACTTCTTTGAAAGATTTAGCAGCTTGGTCTTTTTCAGAAATGATTGGTTTTGAAAGAGAATCCCACGACAAATGAACGTCTTTGTCTAATGGTGTAATACCTAAATAGTTTTTATGTGGATCATAATAGTCAACAACCAGGTAATTCAATATCCCATTGTTAACTAACGACTGTGCACCATTAGCAACTCCGCCAGGGACAAAAACAGCCCTACCAGGTTTGACATCTATCACATCTACAGATTTGTAAGTTGGAGAATCTATTCGTAGATCGATAAAAATCATTTTGAAAGTCCCATAGGCTACTGTCATCAATTTTTCATAACCCTGACAATGCATCCCTCTGATAACCCCCTGCTTTGAAACAGACACATTGTTTTGAAGTTTATGATAAAAGAATGATTCTGGCACCCCATTTGCAAGCAAATCTTTCTTTCGCCAATTCTCTAAAAAATAACCACGTTCATCATGATGAAGAGGACTTTCAAAAACTAACAAACCTTGAATCCGTACTGAAATAGTTCTATCTATATCCATCTTTTCCCCTCTATATTGTAATGCATCCATACTAAAGCTATTTTCATTATATTTCTTAAATTATACCACTATATGAGTTCTCTAGCCAGATGAAGTTCATTCTTTTTAAACATTCATATCTATAAATACACATTTTTATTAGTAAAAAGAAAAACCCTAAAAATCAGACTTATCATCTAACCTTTAGAGTTATATCATTGATTATTTCGTCATTCAGCTATTGAAATTCCTTGACATCTCCATCATAAGTCGCCCAGTCTTTACTGAAAAAGCGCTCATTCAGATGGTACGTCGGAGCTGGGGTGGGATTGGATAGGAAAGGATCAACGGCCTTATCAAATGCCAACCAACCTAACCAACCAAGGTGAATGGTATCCTTCATAAAGAAAGCTTCCCCACCGTCCTTAGAAAAATCTGCTATATTGGTAAAACCTTGACTTTCTAACTGGTAGCGAATCTTCTGCACCGTTTGTTGGTACATATCCTCTCGTAAACCAGCATAGTCCATCCATTTTTTATTAACAGGTGGAATGATAAAAATCGGGTTAACCTTAGATTTAGAAAACTGTGTTAAAACCAACTGCAAGTCATTATACTCTGGCGATTTGAGATAGGTAAAGCTTTTCTGAGAGTCCTTTAATTTCTTCAAATCCTTCTTAATCTGCGTATTATAGAAATAATTTTCCATTCCCAGATCATTATTGGAAGTATTCTTTTCAGCATCTGCTTTAACAATATCTTCTATAGCTTGATAAGAAAACTGGTCTGGCAAGGTCTTTAAATACTTAACTACATGCTTATCATAATTGACATAGCCTCTAACTGAAAACTGACCAAAAAAGGAAGCTTGGCGTTCATTAAACCGAGCCAATAATTCAATCATTTCATTGTCTGCCGTCGACAATTCTTCTTTACTTGCCAACTTCTGAACCATATTCTTCATAGCTACGTTTGGAAACTGCTGTAGTAAGCGAGTCGCTGCATATTGACTAGCCTGATCTCCAGATTGATGTTCCAGAAAACTGGTCAACTGGTCTCCATTAAAATACTGCTGAAAAGCTGCTGGCTCATAGCCATTTTTACTGAACCACTGAGGTGAGATAACATACACAACTTGTTTATTCTCTAGCTGTGGCAACATCTGTTGCATCCCAAAATACTGGTTGAGCGATGCAGCTCCCCTCTGTCCTAAAAGATAGGGGCGATAAGAACGGTTGTATTTCTCAGCCAATACCGCAGGATGGGCACCGTCAAAACGAAGCCATTCACTAGAGCCAAAGAAGGGAACAAAACGCATATTTGGATCATATAGTGCTCTGACTTTTTGACTTCGCTCCTTAAAACTATCGATAGTAGTAGCCACCGCTGAACGCTTTTCAGCTCCTAGATTATGACGCATCTCAGTAGGATAAAAGAAAATGAGCAGAAAAACCAACAAACCAGCTATCAAGACCGGTCCGAAGATCATCCATAAGCGTTTAAGCATTTTGTAGCTCCACAATACCAGCTATGATTTTATTGGCTGTATTCCAGTCATCGCGACCAAACTCTGTTACAGGGACACGAATGTCAAAACGGTTTTCAATCTCCACAATCAACTCAACCGTTCCCATACTATCCAAGACACCTGCATCAAAAAGATCTTCATCCATCATGTCAGAAACATCTTCCATAAACAACTCATCAATAATTTCGATAACTTCTGATTTGATATCCATATTTTATTTCCTTTTATTTTTTAAACCATAAATCATTCAAAAATCCAGAAAAGATCAAGAATGACAGCATGACGACATGGAAGGTGACAACCATGCCAAGCAACCGAATCCAGTGATTCTCAGGTAGAGCAGGTTTCCCTGCTTTTTTCCGTTCCTTATTGAGCGTTTTTTTCTTGCGAATCCAAGCGTCATTGATGACCAAGCCCAATCCATGAAAGAGTCCATAGGCGATATAGTACCAGGTCACACCGTGCCAAAATCCCATAATCAGCATATTTACAATGTAGGCCACGCTTGAGGTTACATTACGATTCTTAAAGACCTTCTTTCTGGTCAACACCATCACCATCCGCATAAAGACAAAATCACGGAACCAGAAAGAAAGACTCATATGCCAACGATTCCAAAACTCTTTTAAATCCCTTGATAAAAAGGGTTTGTTAAAGTTGATGGGGCTACGGATTCCCATCAAGTTTGAGATGGCTAAGGCGAACATAGAGTAACCTGCAAAGTCAAAGAAGAGCTCCAGACCAAAGGTATACATGACCGCTAAAGCATAGGGATTAAAGAAACCACCTGACTGCAGGGCTAGATTCTTCAGAGGAGGCAACAAAGTCTCTCCTAGAATATGGGCCAAGATAAACTTGTAGAGAAAGCCCCACATGATATAGCGAACAGATTCATCCAGCATATCCATCAACTCATCCCGCTCAGGAATGGTCTGATAATTTTCATTAAACCGCTTAAAGCGATCGATTGGGCCACTTGAAAAAGTCGGCATGAAGAGTAGAAAGCGGAGGAATTCCCAGAGGGTAAAATCCTTAATCACCCCATCTCTCAGCTCGATGATAATCCCAACCGAACGAAAGGTCAGGTAAGAAATTCCCAAGAACCCCAGCAAAGACTGCGTTCCATTGATAGCAGGTTGCACCTTGACAAAGATAATTGGAAGGAGGGACAGAAAACTGACTAAGTAGAAAACCCACTTGCCATCCTTACTTTTTCGATAGTGCTTGTAGAAAAGCAGGAGCAATATTTGCCAGCAAAGGTAAATACCCAAGGCAGCCAATTGATTGGTCTTCCCACCTACCAACATGGTGACGATAAAGAAGAGACTAACCAACACTTCATACCAGGCGAAGCGTTTCTTGAAAAAGAGGCCGATAAAGATGGGCAAGGTTGCAACAATCACATAGACAAAATACTGAGGATTGCCGTATGGCTCTAAATGAGGAAGCTGTTGAAAGAACTCCATCATCTGCTATTCACCTCGTTAATCAATCCTTTGATATCAATTTTTCCATTTGGAGTCAGTGGCAAACTGTCTCGATAAAGGAATTTAGATGGCATCATATAAGACATCATGATGTCTGTCAGGTCTTCCTTGATGGCCTTGGTAATATCAATATCACGTTCAAACTGCTCGCGGACACCATCTTTTAAGATGACATAGGCTAGTAGATTTTGTACCTTATGGTCCTTGTTATAGCGCGGTACTGCGACAGCAGACTCGATAAAGCGAGACTTATTAAGGTTTTGAGAGACATCTTCTAACTCAATGCGGTAACCGTTGAACTTAATCTGGAAATCCATGCGTCCGCCGTAAAGAAGCAAGCCTTCATCTGTCATAGTTCCCACATCGCCAGTGTGATAGGCTGGCAGTCCTTCGAACTCAAAGAAGGCTTCCGCTGTTTTTTCAGGATTATTCATATAGCCTTTTGACACAGCTGGCCCAGAAACAATGATTTCTCCCTGCTCCCCATTTGGCAGTTTATTGCCTTCCTCATCAATAATAAAGGTTGGAGAATCAGCCTTGGTATAGCCGATTGGGAGGCGTTTGAGAATCGCTAGCATCTCGTCTGTCACAGCAACAGCTGATAGGGCTACTGTAGCTTCTGTTGGACCGTAGGCATTGATAATACGGGCATTTGGGAAACGTTCGCGCAGTCTTTGAGCCGTTTTGACCGTCAATTCTTCACCATCAAAGTAGAAATGCGTAATTCCAGGCATTTTCTCGCTATTAAAGTCTTCTGACAACATAGCCATATCCGCAAAAGAAGGAGTTGAAGTCCAGATAGCGATTGGCAATGAAAAAATGGTCGCAAAGAGTTGCTTAAAGTCCTGAGTAATAGCTGAAGGAAGGGCAAAAAGCGTACCACCCAGTGCTAATGTCGGTGCCCAATACATGACAGACAGATCAAAAGAATAAGGTGGCTGAGCCAGCATTTGCGGACGACTTGGCGTCGCAAATTCCTTGTCCGTAATCATCCAGTTGGTAAAGCTGAGGAGGTTATCATGGGAAATCTGCACTCCCTTAGGCTTACCAGTCGTACCAGACGTAAAGATAATGTAGTAGTTATCATCACCCTTGACTGGATGCGTAATCTCATAACTAGTCCCTTGAGCAAAGGCTTCTTGAACCTGAGCTAGAGTCATCATTGGCGTAGAAACCTGTTCCAATGGAAAGTCTGAGATAGCAATAATCAAGCTTGGCTCTGCTACTTCTAAAATAGCCGAAACTCGCTCCAAGGCTGAATGACTATCAATGGGAATGTAGGCATGGCCTGACTTAGTCAGAGCAACAAAAGTTGCCAACATTTCATACTCTTGGCCACCAAAAACGACCACAGGAGACTTCTTAGGCAAGCCTAGTTGGTCAATGGCTGCAGCCAAACTATCCGAATCAGCCTTCAAATCTCCATAAGTATGTTCCTGCCCCAAAATATTGTAAACAGGATAGCTAGGCTGTGTCTGAGCAAAATGCTCAATGGTTTTAATCATATCTACTATTGGTTTATTTGACACAATAGGGATTCTCCTTCAAGTTAAAATTCATTATAGATAAAGCTTCCTTGACCCTGACCAAGATAGCTAAAGAAGTAAAGCAGCCCTAGAAAGATAAGAAAATACAAGGCTGTCCTACCAAGAAAGAGGTACAATTCTTTTCTCTGTTTCATCAAGAAAAACCATTCATTTCTGTAATTTTTGCTAAATAAGATGGACTCTTACTATAGTATTTTTCTACCATTGTACCACTTTATAGGGTAATTTTTCAATTGTTTGCCGTACATTTTCACCAGATTTCAGCTTATTTTAAGGATTATGCGGTTTTTCTATGTATATTTTAAATAGAGTGAGGCTGGGCAAAAACTCAATTTCAGTAGAAAATGAAGTAAATCTTCCTATAATAAGACACACAATATCAAGTTTTTTCAACACCCGATACTATGCGCTTTTCTAATTTTTCAAGACTTTTTAACTAGTCTCTCACCTAAAATAATCTCGTCTGATATAAATTAAAATAGCTTCTATCATCAGACAAATGGCTGATAGCCAAAAACTGATGCTAATACCAAAACTCTCAGTAATATAGCTCATTAGTAAAACAAATACTGAAAATGCTAATGTCGAAATCACTTCAAGAACGGAATAGACATTAACCAAGTTATTTTCCTCTACTGTTTCCTGAAGAAACACACTTTCAGGAACTTCTTTTAGTTGCGATAACATACCAACTAAAGCTGAAAATAATAAAAACATCTGTGCGTTTGGAAAATATAGAATAGTCAGTGTCACTATTGCCATAGCTACAAGCGGAAAAAGAATACTTTCCCATTTAGCAGCAAGGAACTTTTCAGATAGCCTAAAAGCAATTAAGCCACTAATTATAATACCAATAGAGTATGCTGTATTAGAATATCCCCAGTAACTTTCCGTTTCATTTAATAACTCAGTTACAAAGACAAGTATGATAGACGAAACCCAAATCGTATTTGAGAAAATTTCAAATAAATTTGCTGATACAAAAAGTCTTAATCTAGGATCTCTAGCAACTAACTTCCAACCTTTGAGCAAAATTTCAAGATTTGTCTCTGACTCTAGCACCTCCACTTCAGCCTTAGGAAGAAATAACATCAGAAAGCTAGAAATTATATACAACATCAAAATTATAAACGTGGTTGGTAATAGACCAATTGTTGCAAACAAGAGTCCACCCAACCCCCACCCTACCAATTGAACAGCTTCACCAGTCATTGACAAGGCTGAGTTAGCCTTGCCCAAATCGGTCGCATAGCGCGCCACAATAGCATAGGAAACGGGTGCTGCAAAACCATCTAATATGGAAATTGCAACAACAAATAGATAGATCACCAAAGGCGCTACTGATTGCATTACGGTAAACATTCCTACCAGTATCGCCAATAATATAGTCTTTCCAAATTGGGATAAAGATAAAACCCTATTTAGCGCTATCCTTTTAGTAACTAAAGGAACTAAAAGACTCGCAACAAAAGAGGATATCCCTATTAAAATGGGAACTAGTGATGTGGCAATTACTGATTTTGAAATAATGTATATGT
Organism: Streptococcus bovismuti; assembly: GCF_042436615.2. Classification (GTDB taxonomy): domain Bacteria; phylum Bacillota; class Bacilli; order Lactobacillales; family Streptococcaceae; genus Streptococcus. Next base: position 65,232 of record NZ_JBHMFR020000006.1, read on the forward strand.
TAGCAATGATTGTTACTCTAAAGAAAATATCTGCTAAATTTGCAAACAATTGAGAGACTAACAATTTGATAAATGAATTAGACATATAGCTCTCCTATCTTAGTTGCCAACTTTGGAATTAAAATTTGATTTTTAATATTTTAGCATAAAATAGCAGAAAACAAAAGTGAGATTTTTCACATAAAAAAGCAAAAACTATTGCCTTTATTATTCCTATTTTTTGAAGGAATTATTATCGTTGATTGGATAGTACTAATTAGTTATACTCAATGAAAAAAAGCCTGAGATACTCATCTCAAGCTTTATCAACATAATTGTTTTCTAGATTAGAAAAGTGAGAATACAAGCACGGCTAAGGCTGCACCGATAACAGGTCCCACAACAGGAATCCAAGCATAAGACCAGTCTCCGTCTCCCTTGTTTGAAATTGGAAGGATACTGTGCATGATACGAGGTCCAAGGTCACGCGCTGGGTTCAAGGCACAACCTGTTGTTCCACCTAGTGATAGAACGATACCGACAATCAAAGTTCCCACTGCGAAGGTTCCGATTCCTGCTTGAAGGTCATAAAGTCCCAAAGCAAAGATTGTTAATACCAATACAAAAGTTCCTAGGATTTCACTAATCAAGTTTGATACAGTATCTTTTATAGCTGGTCCAGTACTGAAGGTTGCCAGGATATTGCCTGCATTTTCTTCTGCCTCATAATGCGGTTTGAATTGCAACCAAACCAAAATCTGACCCAGCATAGCCCCTGCGAACTGAGCTAGGATGTATGGGAAAACGGAAGCCCAAGAGAGCGTTCCTTTTAAGGCCATCGCAAACGTTACAGCTGGATTTAGGTGGGCTGGGCTGAGCGTGCCAGATACAAAAGCCGCAACGGCTACAGCAATTCCCCAACCCATAGTAATCACAATCCAACCTGCATTGTTGCTCTTGGTTTTAGGAAGAACCACACCTGCAACAACACCATTTCCTAGAAGAATCAGGATTAAAGTCCCCAAAAATTCTCCAAATAATTCTTTCATCATATCGTTGTCTCCATTTTAAAGAAGGAGAGGGAAGGCAAGGAAGGCTTGTCTCCCTCTCTTCTAGTTTTTCTTAATTTTTCAATTCCGCTAGATCGTTGTTAGCAAGAGCTGCTTCGACATCAGCACGGTAAGTTGCTTTTTCATCTTCTGTCCATTCGTAGAAACGTCCCATTTCATCTAGAACTGGCTCTACAATGCTGTCCAAGCTATCACGCATAAAGAGCATGTGGTTGGTACGACGAAGGAGGAAGTCAACTGGGCTAAGAGCCAACTCATTGCGCATTGCATAGTGAAGGGACAAGGTGTCTGCCAAGCTGAGTCCTGGCGCTTGTTCCAAGCTGTGAGCAAGGGCAAAGACCTTCGGTGCATTTGAACCGTAAAGATTTGCTAGATAGTGAGCTTCCTTGCTATCCAATCCACGTGACACTCCAAGTTGCGCAAAGGCTTCGATTTCTGAGTCCACATTTGCTGGATTCAATTCTCCACCTGAAACAGGGTAAGTCTTAGAGTTGATGAGTTTAAAACTACGGTCAAATTCTGCTTTGAGGATATCGACCACGCGCTCCATAGCTCCTTCAGCCATCTTACGGTAGTCTGTAATTTTACCACCAGCAAGGGTCAGCAGACCATTATCATCACGGTCCAAGCTAGAACCACGAGAAACTGCGGATGGGTCCAAATGTTTCTCAGATGTGCTGCTTTCAAGCTTGCTGACAGCAGATTCAACATCTTCACGCGTTTTTTCTTTCGATAGATAAGCTTCGACAGTCGCAATCAAAGTATTGAAGCTCTCATCGCTAATGGTTCCGTTATTTCCGCCATTGTAGTCAGAAGCACTATTGCCTGCGATCAATGGACGAAGACCTGCCCAGCTGCTTTCGATATCATCAATGGTGATATTAGCTTCTGGGAAGCGGTTGTTGACAATGCCAAGCAGATAATCTACATCTTCCTGCGTCACTTTTGGATGTTCTAAATCTCCTGTGTAGTCTGTATCGGTTGTACCGAAGTAAGTCTTGTTTTCACGTGGGAGAACAAAGACCATACGGCCATCACCCAAACCTGTATCAAAGTAAACTGGCTGTGAAACCTTGATTTTGCTTGAATCCACTACCAAGTGAACTCCCTTAGTTGGACGCATTTGTGAGAATTGTGTTCCCTTATTAGACAAGTTACGTACTTTATCACTCCAAGGACCTGTTGTGTTGATAACCAGACGAGCCTTAATTTCAAAGACTTGGTCTGTCAACAAATCACGAGCTACAACACCAGTAATCTTGCCACTTTCGTCAAAGAGGAAGCCTTCTGCCTTAACATGGTTGGCAATGAGGGCACCATCTTGATTGGCACGTTTGATGTTTTCAATCACGAGACGCGCATCGTTGTTACGGAAGTCAAGGTAAACCCCGCCTCCTACCAAGCCTTCTTTCTTCAAGTTTGGTTGACGTTCCAAGACTTCTTCCTTGCTCAAGACCTTGTTGGCTGCTGGCGTATTGTTAACCCCTGCCAAAAGGTCGTACAAGTCCATGGCTACTTTCAGACGGAAGAGGCTAAAGGTCGCTCCATCTTCATCGTAAACTGGCAAGAGCATTGGGTCTGGTTTTGGAATGTGTGGAGCGATTTGTTGAACTACTGCACGTTCAGAAACCGTATCTGACACCACTTCCACGTCAAATTGTTTGAGGTAACGCAGACCTCCGTGAACCAATTTTGTTGAACGACTTGATGTTCCTTCTGCGAAGTCCTGCATTTCGATCAAACCAGTTTCAAGACCACTAGCTGCCGCCTGCAAAGCTACACCAGCACCAGTGATTCCTCCACCAATAATCAAGAGGTCCAGGGTTCGTTCCTGCATTTTTTTAATTGATAATTCACGTGTTTTCTTTGAAAATTCCATATTTACACACTTTCTAATTAAGTCGCTTTATTCTTCCAGTATTAGTCATCGATTTCCGCAAAGACTTGCGTTGCTTTTACAGCCTTCTTCCAGCCCTTGTAGAGTTGTTCCTTGCGCGATTCGTTCATAGATGGCTCAAAGAGTTCTCCTGTCTCGTTCAAGAGTTTCAACTCATCCAAGTCCTTCCAGTAACCTACTGACAAACCTGCTAGGAAGGCTGCCCCCAGAGCTGTTGTTTCCAAGTTTTTGGCGCGTGCGATATCGATTCCCAAAATGTCAGCTTGGAACTGCATGAGGAAATTATTCATAGCTGCACCACCGTCTACTTTCAAGACTTGGATAGCTGTCTGAGCATCCACTTGCATGGTGTCGATGATGTCACGTACTTGATAAGCAATAGATTGCAAAGTCGCCTTGATAAAGTCTTCTTTACTTGTTCCACGAGTTAAGCCAAAGACAGAACCGCGAGCGTTTTGGTTCCAGTATGGAGCACCTAGACCTGTAAAGGCTGGAACGACATAAACTTCATCATTGTTGTGAGAATCACGGGCATATTTTTCAGATTCTGGTGAATTTTCAACCATGCGAAGTCCATCACGAAGCCACTGAATGGCGCTGCCTGCGATGAAGATTGAACCTTCCAAGGCATAGTAAACCTTGCCATTGATTCCGTAACCAATGGTTGTTAATAGGTTGTTCTCAGACAACTGCATCTCTTCACCAGTATTCATGATGATGAAAGAACCTGTTCCATAAGTATTCTTGACCATACCTGGTTCAAAGGCCAACTGTCCAAAGAGGGCTGCTTGTTGGTCCCCAGCCATACCTGAGATTGGCACTTCTCCACCGTAGAAATGGAATGGAGCTGTCTTACCATAGATTTCAGAGTTAGAACGAACTTCTGGCAACATAGCCTTTGGAATGTTGAGGATTTCCAAAATCTCATCATCCCATTTAAGTTCTTTAATGTTATAAAGCATGGTACGAGCTGCATTTGAGTAGTCCGTCACGTGAGCCGCACCGTCAGTCAATTTCCAAACCAACCAAGTATCGATGGTACCAAAGAGCAATTCCCCTTTTTCTGCTCGCTCTTGAGCACCTTCTACATGATCCAAAATCCAACGAACCTTGGTAGCAGAGAAGTAAGCATCGATGATCAAACCAGTCTTTTCATGGAATTTTTCCACATAACCTTGGCTTTTTAGTTGCTCAGCCAAAGGAGCTGTCTGGCGTGATTGCCAAACGATAGCGTTGTAGATCGGAAGTCCTGTTTTCTTATCCCAGACAACAGTTGTTTCACGTTGGTTAGTGATTCCTATTGCCTCAATTTGATTTGGCTTGACACCACTTTCGATGAAAGCACCCGCAATAACTGACTGAACTGAGTTCCAAATTTCATTGGCATTGTGCTCAACCCAACCTGCCTGAGGGAAAATCTGAGTGAACTCCTTTTGGCTCGAGCTGACCTTTTCTCCTTTTTTGTTGAAAATAATGGCACGAGAACTTGTAGTTCCCTGGTCAATGGCCATGATGTATTTTTCTTGTGACATGTGCTGTCCTCCTGATAAAGATCTTGAGGATGTTTCCTCTTTACACTTACTAGTATACAAAATAAAGCGCTTTCTTGTTTATCAACTTTTTTTAATTTTTTAAAAAATGTGAGGAGATTGTGTGAATTTCACAAAAAAGACCTGGAACAACCAAGCCTTTTAAGTGAATAATAACTGACGAATCCCTGCCAAATCTTCCATATCCAAGTCATTTTTTAAATAATAAACTGGTGTCTGTTCCTTCTTATGAATCGGGTTATTGGTAACCAGCAAATCATAATGCCGAGTTCTGTCATAGGCTTCAATGGTGATAAAACGATTGTATTCCAAATACCGTTTTAAAATAGCTGCCATCCTTGAAAAGACAAGAAAACCAGATGTCAAATCCAGACCAATCCGCATATGCTGACCACCATTTTCAGCTATATATTCGATCAACTGGAGCCATTCCCAGAGAATTTTCTTATCCAAATCCGTCCCCTGTTGAAAGGCAGGTAGAGCATGAAAAATCTCCTCTGCTATCTCTTTAAAATTATGTTCCATCAACAAATAAGGATGACGATTCTCTAACTGGTACTTGTAGCGGTCCTGCAAGATATAACCCTTATAGAGATAGACTTGTGCACAAAGTTGACTGAGTTCATAGGTGACATGGTCCTCTGTATAATCCCCCAGCAACTCCTCCTTCTTCATTTCTTGAATCAATTGCGTCAGTAAATCTACCAACTGCCCTCCAAAACCAAGGACATACTCCATAGTATGAAGAGGAAGAATGCGATGAGATAGGAGGAAAGAGAAGAAAATCATCATCTCCCCATCCTCAGTTCCAAGAGGAAGGTGTTGCCCAGCAAAAAAGGACGGAGCCTTTCTCAACAAGCGAAGGTAGAAAATATTGTCAAAATACCCTCGCATTTTTTCTTCTATCACTTGAAACTGACAGGCATTGACCCGAAGACGTTGCTGACTGATATGAGACCAGAGAACCAAGTCCAATTTCTGCCCCGAAGACAAACTCGCACCACAGATTTCTTCTAGAGTGGCAATCTCCTGCTTTCTCTCAGCTTTCTGCATGTGACCTTCCCACTCCTGACTAGACCATACCTTGCGGAAAAGACAGAAATAGAAATAGCGAATCTGATGCTCTGGACCTCGCCAACGTCCATTTTGGATGGATAAATCAAATTCTGACAAAATCTGATTTAAACCAGCCAAATGGCGACCAAGTGTTGCCTCACTAATCATTAATTCTTGAGCCAGCTGATGGGCTAAAAACTGTTGGTGGTAGAGAAGATAAACCAAAATCTGGTATTTAACAGCATTCTCCAAAAACAAGCTCCGGATATCTCTCCCCTTGGTAGCTGCACCAATTGACAGACGCAAATTTTCATCTTCTATGGAGATGTTCAGCTCTAAACCACTGTCCAAAGCCTTATCATTGAGCAGGGTGACATATTTAGTTAGGGTTGCTTTTGAAAATCCTGTTTCCTCCATTACAGCCTTGACGGTCGTCTGAGACTCTTGTAATAGAAAGGAAAGGATTGAAAATTGGCCAGATTCTGCCTTTTCCATCAAATCTCCTAAATGCATTTGTTACCCCTTTCATTTTCTACCTTAAGCATAGCATAAATCTTACAAATGCTGAAATAATCTGTTTCTCTTTTTATTTTCATGCTGATTTCCTAGTCCATTATCCTGAAAATCAGCAAACACACGGCTCCCCCTTTGGGCATTTTTATGCTAAAATAGTAGCTATGGATAAAATTATTAAAACTATATCAGAAAGCGGAGCCTTTCGTGCTTTTGTCCTTGATAGCACAGAAACCGTCCGCACTGCTCAAGAAAAACATCAAACCCAAGCCAGCTCAACTGTCGCGCTCGGTCGAACTCTTATCGCCAGCCAGATTCTCGCAGCCAATGAAAAAGGAAATACCAAACTAACAGTGAAGGTACTGGGATCTAGCTCTCTAGGAGCCATTATCACCGTTGCTGATACCAAGGGGAACGTCAAAGGCTACGTTCAAAATCCTGGTGTTGACATCAAAAAGACTGCAACTGGTGAAGTCCTAGTTGGACCTTTTGTTGGAAATGGTCAATTCCTCGTTATCACAGACTACGGTACTGGAAATCCTTACAACTCTATGACTCCCCTCATCTCTGGGGAAATCGGTGAAGACCTTGCCTTTTACCTGACTGAGAGCCAACAAACCCCTTCAGCAGTCGGTCTCAATGTCCTTTTGGACGAGGAAGACAAGGTCAAGGTCGCAGGTGGTTTCCTAGTTCAAGTTTTGCCAGGAGCCAAGGAAGAAGAGATTGCTCGTTTTGAGAAACGCATCCAAGAAATGCCAGCTATCTCGACGCTTCTGGAGAGCGACGACCATATCGAAGCCCTCCTCAAAGCAATCTACGGTGACGAGGCCTACAAGCGTCTTTCTGAAGAAGAAATCCGTTTCCAATGTGACTGTAGCCATGAACGCTTTATGAACGCTCTTGCCAGCCTTCCAAGCTCAGACTTACAGGAAATGAAAGAGGAAGATCACGGGGCAGAAATCACTTGTCAATTCTGCCAAACTACTTACAACTTTGATGAAAACGACCTGGAGGAACTCATTCGTGACAAATCTTAATACACCTTTTATGATTGGCAATGTTGAGATTCCCAATCGTACCGTTTTAGCACCCATGGCTGGTGTGACTAACTCAGCCTTTCGTACTATCGCAAAAGAGCTCGGAGCTGGACTCGTTGTCATGGAAATGGTCTCTGACAAGGGAATCCAATACAACAACGAAAAAACCCTGCACATGCTTCATATCGATGAAGGCGAAAACCCTGTTTCTATCCAACTTTTTGGTAGTGATGAAGACAGCCTAGCACGCGCAGCAGAATTCATCCAAGAAAACACCAAAACCGATATCGTGGATATCAACATGGGCTGCCCAGTTAACAAAATCGTGAAGAACGAAGCTGGCGCTATGTGGCTCAAGGATCCAGATAAGATTTACTCTATCATCAACAAGGTCCAATCTGTCCTTGATATCCCCCTTACTGTCAAAATGCGTACAGGCTGGGCTGACCCGTCTCTTGCAGTAGAAAATGCCCTCGCTGCTGAAGCAGCAGGTGTTTCTGCCCTCGCCATGCATGGCCGTACTCGTGAACAAATGTATACAGGCCACGCAGACCTTGAGACTCTTCACAAGGTCGCTCAAGCTCTGACCAAGATTCCCTTCATCGCCAACGGTGATATCCGTACGGTCCAAGAAGCCAAACAACGCATCGAAGAAGTCGGGGCTGACGCAGTTATGATTGGCCGCGCTGCCATGGGAAATCCTTACCTCTTCAATCAAATTAACCACTACTTTGAAACAGGAGAAATCCTACCTGATTTGACCTTTGAAGATAAGATGAAAATCGCCTACGAACACTTGAAACGCTTGATTAACCTCAAAGGAGAAAACGTGGCAGTTCGTGAATTCCGTGGACTCGCTCCTCACTACCTCCGTGGAACATCTGGCGCAGCCAAACTCCGTGGAGCCATTTCACAAGCTAGCACTCTGGCAGAGATTGAGGCTCTCTTGCAGTTGGATAAGGCCTAAAATGGTTCATACTGCTCTACTGGTTATCGATATGCAAAAAGCATTTGATAACCCTATCTGGGGAGAACGAAATAACCCTCAAGCTGAACATCAAGCATTGAGATTACTGGCATACTTTCGTAAACACTCTCTTCCAGTCTTACATGTTCAACACATATCTGACAATCCTCAGTCACAATTTCATAACAAACAAAATCAGGTGTTTAAAAGTGGATTTGAACCAGTCACCTCAGAACCTGTCTTTCAAAAAACAGTTAATAGCGCCTTTATTGGAACAAATCTTGAAACATATTTACGAAAAAAACAGATTGGTCATTTAGTCCTTGTTGGCTTGACTCTGCCTCATTGTGTATCTACTACGACACGAATGGCAGCAAATCTTGGTTTTGAAGTCACTTTACTAGCAGATGCCACTGCCAGTTTTACCCTATCTAACAAAAACGGTCAAGCCATCTCTCCTGAGACTATCCATGAGATTAATCTCCTTTCTCTACAAGATGAGTTTGCTCAAATTCTTACTACAGAAGAATTTTTAACCCAAGTACAAGTATAAAATAATCCGTCAACTCTTATTGAGCTGACGGATTTTCTTTGATTGTAAAAATTCAAATACTGAGGGTTATTATTGACTCAAAGCAACACTGGAAACCTTACCATCCGCTCCTGTTGTAATTTGGATGACTTTTCCTCCACCAATTTTGGCATTATACTTACCATCATCAAGAGTATAAGAATAGCCTTTGATAGAGTAATTTTCTTTCTTTCCATCAGCAGATTCTACTGTAAATTGACCACCTGATGAAACTGTGATGGTTTCGCCATTTGCTCCCTTCCAATTGCCCGCTGCAGCTGAGAAATCACCATCTACCATGGTTAAAACACCCTTGTAGCGTTTATTTTGCTCTGCTTGTTTGTCTTGAAGTTTGCGGTCAGTTGTAGGATCATAGCTTGATTGGTTAGACTGGGCTTGAGGAGCTTGTTGAGTTGAAGGAGTCTGAGCAGAAGTTTGTTGACTAGCCGCCTGTTGATTAGACACTTCTTGACCCTGTCTTTGCTCTGGTGCAGGTGCCGCTTGTGATGGCGTTGCAGTTGCTGAAGATTGATCAGTAGATGCCTTATCCTTTTCAGATGAAGCTGAACTTGAGGACTTCTGAGTCTTGCTTTCTTTGCTAGCAGAAGCTGCTTTAGAGCTTGATGATTGGCTTGTCTTAGCAGAACTGCTCGCTTGAGTTGTTTCCTTTTTATTTCCACAAGCTCCTAATAGCAAAGTAGAAGCCAATACAGTCGCTGCCATCAATTTGATATAGGTTTTCTTTTTCATTTTTCTACTCCTTTGTAATATTTTAGAAATATAAAGAAATCTTTTTGTAATATGATTGTAACATTACGTTTTAAATATGTCAACAATTTATCTAAACTATTTTAAAAATCTTAAATACTTTAGATACATTTACTCCTCCTACTCTTCTATTCGTAATAAAACAGAAAAACAGGAGATTTTCCTATTAAAAATTTGAATTTGTTTTTTGTGTAATCGCTTGCAACTTTAAGTGCAAAGGAATATAATAACATTGAAATAGAATATAGGAGGTGTAGGATTATGTTAAGCAAATATTACAAGTATCTTCCTTGGTTGATTGTGACAGCTATTGTCTCTTATCAATCAGCCACTTACTATGCGCGAACTGCATTTGATGTGTTTTATCTGACTACAATCTTTTTGATTGTTTATATCGCCTTGTTATTTTTACATGAGAACTATCTCAAGTATCGATACAAAGACTTCTTTACTCACCTGTTGAGCAATTCTAAGAAAGATAGCCATCCCTAAAAACAGTCGCAACAGCAAAACCATTTCATGATGGTACATAAAGAGGTCGGGAACTTTGTCCCGACCTCGTTTTTTATTTCAGTCGATAGGTTTTTCTTGGTTTCTTTTTAGGTACTCGTTTGAGCCCGACCTCTTCTACGTACTCGCCATATTTTACGAGAAAGTTATTGCTGACGATTGGACGACCGGGGTTGATGAGATTGACCAGTTCAGTCCCTTCGTAGACAGTGAACTCCTCCTCTAGCAGATAGAGGAAGGTTGGGTTCCAGTCTAGACGGCCTTGGATTCGTTTGATGGATTCTTGGATAATGGCATAATGGTCAAAAGCGAAGGCTTGATCCTCCAACTCTACTCCCTTTGAGAAGCACTTGCCTGTCTGAAAATCGACATCTACAAAAACCACATCCTTGGCATCGTCTCCTGCTTGAACAAGTTCTAATGCACGACTAGGCAAATAAACCAAGTGGGCAATGGTCACTGTCCAGCCCCGTGGGTCACGGCCGGGAGTCGATACGGTCATCAATTGCTCGATTTTTTCCAAAGGAAGATCGAGATTGACTTCTTCTCTCACCTCACGCTGACAGGCATGCGCAGCATCTTCGCCCTTGTCCATAAATCCTCCAACCAGAGCCAAACAATTTTGATAAGGGTGAGCCTTGCGACGAATTAATAAGAGCTTGATATTTCCTTCGACAAAGCAGTAGGCTACCATATCCACCGTCACACTTGGTTTTTCGTATTGAGGAAGTTCCTGCTTGTAGTACCAATCCAAAAATTCCTCCTGACTTGCATGAATTTCAAAATATTCTCTTTCCGTCATCCCTGCTGGAATCATCGTGTCCGTCATTTTATGCCTCCTTACGAACTGCCTTGGTCCATTGGTACCAACCTACTAGACTATTGAGTGTGTAAACCCAGTACATCCCTTGGATGTGGATATTTTCACCCCACCAGAGGTAAATACTAAAGAGATTGGTTGCAATCCAGAAAATCCATTGCTCACGGTAGAGACGTGTCATCAAGAGCTGACCTACACCATTGGTCGCATCGGTAACACTATCACGGAAAGGGCGAGCACTATGGATACTTTGGTAAGCCAAGCCCATACCAATCCAAATGATAGCAGTCAAGGCTAAGTACTTGAGCCAGTCAAAAATAGATAATTTCTTAGCTTCAAAGTGAGATTCTTCTACTTTTCCTTGGTCATTGATACGGTTAGACAGCCAAGCATAGAGGCCAATCGGCTGCATGACAAAGAAGTAAACGGTCGTCAAAACTTCGCCATAAAAAGTCGCATTCATGGCCAAAACTAAATAGATAGCAGAGTTAATGGCCCCAAAGAGATAATTGCTTGCACGCCCTTCTGCTACCAAGATAACACAGACAATCCCAGTCCAAGAGGCAAATAAGCTCATCCAGTCATGACTTTCTGTATTTTGCGTGAATTCCAAGATCAAAGGAACACTTGACAGGACGATGAGATACAACCATTGGAAGAGGCTACGGCCGACAAAGAGATCTTTCCAGAGCAGGTTCATGATTCCTGCAAAACCAATCTTGCGGGCTTCCGCATGGACGTTTTTAAAGTTCTCGATAAATTGTGTGATTTTTTCAGTTAGTTTTTTCATAATTGTCTCCTAATCTGTTTGGTAAATGGCATCAATAGCCACTTTTGCTGCTTCATAATTTCCTAGATAATCCTCAGCTAGATAAACTAGTGGAATGTTTGCTAAGTAGCGCTCCCTCATCTGGTCCAAATGCTGGGAAAAACTATGACGAATATGGTCTTCTGCCATAGTCATATCTCTAAATCCGTCATTGACATAGGAGCCGACAGGCTGCACAAAGAGAATCAAGTCCCATTTTTCCTTAGCTAAGATTGAGGCAAAGAGATTATCAAAAGTCTCTCCTGATAAATCCCCTTGGTCCTCAGTCTCCATGTAATAATCATAGTAGCCCTTGGTTACTAAGGAGTTGGTATCAGCTATCACCAGTCCCCTATTGGCATTACTGTCAATTAACTTAGAGGTCTGGTCATACTGCCCCAACAGGAGATAATAATAATCCTTTGGAGTCAATTCATCGTCGCGGACATTGTTTTTGATCTGGTACTCACGTGCGTATTCCAAGCTGACTGGTGCATCGTAATACCTAGCCAAATCCTTGGCTAGAGTGGTCTTCCCATTGCTGGCACTTCCCATAATCAACACTTTCTTTGTAAACTGACGTCGGAAGGGTTGAGCAATATATTTCCAATATTTGCTTGGATTTTCTCGAATCATAGTCGCTGAGATACCAAACTTTCTTTCTTGCAAGACAGTCTCAAAGCCACGATTTGATAATTCTTGCTGGTAGTCTGCCTCTCCCACAAAGAAAATTAGTTCTTGCTGGGTTTCATCATAGGAAATCTCCAATAACATCTGGTCCAACCACTCCTGCCAGCCCATAGGGTAACGGGGAAGATTAGTCTCATCTAACTTGCAAACGGAGGTCAACTCGTCATCACGAAAAGCCTCTCGGATATAGCGGAATCTTTTTTGAAGCGTTAAGCCTACCTGTTCCCCTCTATCTCCCTCATAGCCTGAAACGACAACCCAGACCTGGTCACACTGCCGCTTCGCTCGCTGAATCAGATCGATATGACCTTGATGAAGCGGAGCAAAGGTTCCAAATACCACTGCTGTTTTCTTTTTCATAAATCTATCACTTTTTTATAATTTTTGATATTTTTATTATCTGTGTTTTTATTATAAACTATATTTTTGTTTTGTCAATAGTTTTTTATCATTTTTTATAAAAAGATTGCAAAAAAAGAATCAAGATTGCTCCTGATTCTCCATTTTTATGCAATATCAAATTTTAACTGGCCTGCTTTAACACCAATCTTAAGTGTGCTGCCTGCCACCAAATCTCCCTTAAGAAGAAGTTCTGCCAACTTGTCCTCAACTTCTGTTTGCAGGGTTCTGCGAAGTGGACGAGCTCCCATCTCTGGGTCATATCCTTGATTTGCCAACAATTTCAGTGCGGAAGCTTGTAATTTCAAGTCAATGCCTTGTTCAGCCAAACTTGCAACTAAAGGTTTGACCATAATCTTCACCACTTCCTGCATATGGTCGCTAGACAGACTATGGAAGACCACCTTTTCATCAATACGATTGATGAATTCCGGTCTATAAGCCTTTTTCAACTCTTCAAACATGCGTTTTTCCATATTTTCCTGGTCAAAACGAATATCCTTAGCCCCAAATCCGACAGTCTTGTCATCCCGAAGGGCTGTCGCACCAAGATTTGACGTCATGATAATAATGGTATTTGAAAAGTCAACCTTGCGACCCTTGCTATCGGTCAAGACACCATCATCCAAGACCTGCAAGAGGACATTAAAGATGTCTGGGTGGGCTTTTTCTACCTCATCAAAGAGGAGAACAGAGTATGGTTTGTTGCGAACCTTCTCGGTCAACTCCCCACCTTCTTCATAACCCACATAGCCCGGAGGAGCTCCGTTGAGACGACTGGCTGCGAATTTCTCCATATACTCACTCATGTCAAAGCGGATAAGGGCTGATTCGTCATCAAAAAGAACTTCTGCCAGAGCCTTGGCCAATTCGGTCTTACCGACACCTGTAGGCCCTAGGAACATAAAGGAACCAATCGGACGCTTATGACTGCGAATCCCTGACTGGTTGCGGCGAATGGCACGGCTAATACTTGAAACAGCTTGATCTTGACCGATGACACGTTTGTGCAGTTCAGCTTCCAAGTTTAAGTATTTCTTAGCATCAGTCTGAGTCAGTTTTTGAACGGGGATACCTGACAAGCGACTCAAGGTGGTCAAAATATCAGACTCTGTCACCAAGTCTTTATAGACAGGCACTTCCTCTTCTTTTGCGATTAGCTGGGCTGCCTGTTTCCACTTGCCATCCATCAAGGCCTTGTCAGCTGGACTCAAACCTGAATCGTCTGCTTTTATATGCTTTGCCTTATTTTGCACTGTTGCTGCTGCCTCATCCAAAAGATCGATAGCAGAGTCTGGCAAGTGACGACTAGTCAAGTAACGATGCGCCATCTTAACCGCTGTTTCAACCGCTTCATCTGTGATTTGCACACGGTGATGTTTCTCATAAGTCACCTTCAAACCTTGCAAAATGGCCATACTGTCGGCCACACTTGGCTCTTCAATCATCACTTTGGCGAAACGACGAGAAAGGGCCGCATCTTTTTCGATGTGTTTTTGATATTCTTCCTGAGTGGTCGCACCAACTGTTCTCAAGGTTCCACGCGCCAAGGCTGGCTTCAAGATATTGGCCGCATCCAGAGTCGAATCAATCCCGCTCCCAGAACCCATGATAGTGTGAAGTTCATCTATAAAGAGGATGACTTGGCCATCTTCTTCAATATCCTTAATGATATTATTCATGCGCTCTTCAAAGTCACCACGGAAACGTGTCCCTGCCACGACATTCATCAAATCAAGCTCTAACACGCGCATCTTAGACATTTCCGTAGGCACATCCCCACTAGCAATTCGCTGGGCAAGACCAAGCGCCAGAGCAGTTTTTCCGACACCAGCAGCCCCAACCAAGACAGGATTATTCTTTGTCTTCCGACTCAAGATTTGAATCATACGCGAGATTTCCTTGTCCCGACCGATGACTGGTTCTAACTTGCCAGAACGCGCTTGCTCTGTCAAATCATGCGTATAGTCCTCGAGACCTCCGCTCGGAGTCTGGGGCATACCCATCATATTAGCCATAGAATTTTGCTTGTCAGCTACTGTACGATGGCGTTGGCGTAGAGCCTTGAGGTCTTCACGAGTCCAGCCTGCACGTTCTTCTAGATTTCGACGTAGGGCAGCAATCTTAACCTGATCTTTCTTGTCTTCATAAGAAAAGCCTGCTCTCTCCAAGATGCGAGTCGCCAAGGCATTGCCATCATGCAAAATCGCATAGAGGACATGCTCTGTCCCTAGCATCTTAGCATGGACCACTGATGCTACATACTCTGCTTCATCAAAAAGAACCTGCAAACGATGGGAGAACGGCAATTCCGTAAAGATTTCATCCTGGCTATAGTCCGTTTCAGTCAGTTCCAAAGCGACCTCTTCTAAACGGTCCATCTCATATGGATAATCATTTAAAGTCGCCCCTGCCACACTATAACTGTGATTGGACATGGCAATCAACAAGTGCCAAGACTCTAGATAACGAGCTCCAAAATGGCCAGCAACCATGTAGGCACTTTCGATACATTCATTCAATGCTTTTGAATAGTTCATCTTACTTCCCTTTTCTATCTACCTCTTGTATGACCTGTCGTAGCATATTAGCTCGAACAACTGGAGCTTCTTCTCCTAGAACGCGATCCAAAGCTACTGCTACCAGCAAATTCATCTCTTGCTTGGTCATCAATTCCTGCTCAACCAAAAGCTGTAGAATATCCTCATAAATTTCTTGACTGACCCGCTCACCAATTGAGTAAAGCAGCTCCCTGAGCATTTCATGATGACTAGAAAACTCAATCCGTCCTATACGAATGTAGCCTCCACCACCACGCTTACTTTCAACCAAGTAGCCTCTACTTTCCGTAAAGCGTGTCTTGATCACATAGTTAATCTGACTGGGAACAACCTGAAAAGTATCCGCCAACTGACTCCGTTGCAACTCCACAATTCCAGATTGATCTAAAATCGCCTTGATGTAGGCCTCAATATGATCCGATGTATTTTTAAATCTCATTACAAACCCACCTCTCTCTTTAAACCTTGACTATCTTTGACTATTATACCGAAATTTTCTCATTTTTAAAAGAAAAAGGGCGCTGGTAAAGGATAATCTTCACCAACTCCCTATTTTTCTACTTATCTAAGCCTAATTCTGCCAAGATTTGACGTTTGTAGGCAATCTTTTGGACTTCCTTGTCCTCATCTTCAGACCAATCTAGTTTAATTTCTGAAACAATCTGCCCAGGGCGATTTTTCAAGATATAGATGCGGTCACTGAGATTGAGGGCCTCCTCGATACTATGCGTGATGATCAAGGTTGTTAGTTGCAACTGCTTGTGAATCTCAAGGTACCAAGCGTGTAGTTCCATCTTGGTCATCTCATCCAAGGCGCTAAAGGCTTCATCTAAGAGAAAGAGCTTGTGCCCAAAAAGATAGGTCCGTAGTAAGGCTACACGCTGGCGCATCCCTCCGCTGAGTTCATGGGGATACTTGTCCCGTACAGCTGTCAACTGGAAGGTCGCAAGAATTTCATCTGCGCGAGCAATAGCTTCTGCCTTATCCACCTTTTGAATCAAGAGGGGCAGAATGATATTACCAAGCACCGTCTTGTGCTCCAAGAGCAGATCCTTTTGTAACATATAACTCACGCGCCCCTTGGGATTTTCTTCACCATCAAGGACAATTCTCCCTGACTGAACTTCTAAAATCCCCGCAATTAAGTTGAAAAGCGTAGTCTTACCAACACCACTTGGGCCTAGGATAGAAACCACTTCACCTGAAGTGACTTTCAGATTGATGTCCTCTAAAATCCTCTCCTGACCATAGGCATAACTGACGTGTTCTAGTCTAATTTCTGTCATTATTTCACAAATTCGTTGGTGAAGCCTTTGTCTGTCAAATCTTCTTTAAGGATACCATTTTCTTTATCCCATTTGTAGAAGGCATTCCAGCGAGCTGCATCAAATTGCCCCCATTTTTCCTTGTCGCTTGCGTATTCTTTTGACAAGTATTTTTGAGATTCGATGACAAAGTCACGTTTTTCCTTGAGTTCAGGTGCATTTTTGATGAGGATATCAGCTGCTTCCTCTGGATGCTCCATAGCATATTGGTAGCCTTTTTTGATAGCTTGGATAACTTTGCGAGCTTCTTCTTTGTTGTCTTTCAAATAGTCGTTGTTAGCAATAATGACTGGTGAGTAATAGTCAAATTCTTTAACGTAGTCTTTCAAGTACATGAAATTAGCATCTACACCTTGAGATTTTGCAAGGATACCATCCCAACCGTAGTAGATCCAAGCAGTATCAAAGACGCCATTGGCAATCGGTGTGATTGAGTTTGAGTCGTTATTTGGTACTTTTTCAACCTTCTCAAAGTCTCCACCTTGAGATTCTACCAAGGTTTTCAACATAGCAAGTTCAGTTGGGTCATTCCATGTCCCGTATTTTTTACCAACCAAGTCCTTTGGACTGCTTACATTGTCAGATTTACGAGAGATGATTCCTGATGTATTGTGTTCAACAATAGCTGCAACGGCAGTAATTCCTGCTCCTTTTTCCAATTTTTTAGCCATATAGTCTTGGAAATAGACTGCAAATGGTGCCTTACCGTTAATAACCAAGTCAGAAGAACTTTCTTCTGGTGGCAATTTCAAATCAACATCCACTCCAGCTTCTTTGAAATAACCTTTTTCCTTAGCAACATAAAGCCCTGTGTGGTTGGTATTTGGCGTCCAGTCTAGGATAAAGTCAATCTTCTTGAGTTCTGCTTCCTTATTATCCTTAGAAGCAGTTCCTTGACCACAGGCCACAAGCACAACAGCTACAAGAGCTGTTAAAACAGTTAAAAACACTTTCCATGTTTTCTTCATTTCAATTTCCTCTTTTCTTTTTCAGAAACATTCTTATTCTACGAACGTTTCCATTTAATAACATATTTTTCACTGACATCAACCAGCTTCATACCGAGAAGACTGATAATCGATACCAGAATAATAATAGCAAACATAGTATCATACTGAAACAGTTTCTTGGACTGAATCATGTAGACACCTAGTCCTTCAAAGCCTCCCAACCACTCAGATACTACTGTTGTGATAAAGGCGTAGGAGACACTGACCCTCAGACCAGCATAAAAGTAAGGCAGACTGACAGGGATTTTAAAATGCCACAGGATTTGCCAAGGTTTGGCCCGCATCAGACTAAACAAGGTCAGCATATCCTTGTCACAATGCCTAAAACCGTCCAAAATGCTGACGATGATAGGAAAGGTTGTTGTCAAGATAATCAAGACAATCTTGGGCAAAATCCCATAACCGAGCCACAAAACCAGGATAGGGGCTATGGCAATGGTCGGGATAGTCTGAACAACCACCATCATAGGGTAAATCAGATCGTTAAGCCAAGTCAAACTGTCCATAAGCACAGCCATGAGACAGGCAATCAAGACTCCCAAAATCAGTCCCAATAAAGCCACTCTCAAGGTGGCCCAGCTATGGTGCCAGAGAAATTCTCTATCACGAACAAAGGACAGGAGAATTTCAAGAGGTGTCGGCAGGATAAACTTGGGGAGAAGTTTAAGAAAACCTGCTAACTGCCAGATTGACAAGACCCCCATAAAGCCCAATAGACTAATGTGTCGTCTCAGTATACTTTTCAAGTTTCTCATCAATACTTAAAATCTCTCCTACATTTATTTTGACATTGGCAAAAACATTATCTGCCTCCTGCCCTGCCACTTCTAGCGCTTCTTTGAGAATGCGCATAAGCTCATCAAACTCCCCTTCCAAGACCGTTTCAAATGGTGTCACCACCATAGTCACCTCTTGAGCTTGCAGATAAGCAATGACTTGATCGATAACAGCAATCCGATCAATCCCCTGTGATAGGGGTAAAATTTGCAAGGCGATGCTTGCTTTCATAAGAACCTCCTCTTCTCGTTTTCCTTTGACAAAAAGAAAAACCTTTGCCATATATGGAAAAGGTCAAGAGTAGACTAAGTATCGTTCCCTACGCTGGCATTACCCAGATCAGGTGCGGTCGAAGCTTAACGCTTCCTCTCAGACTGTACACAGACTCCCATATATTATATGGACATATGATAGCGCAAAACAAAAAAAATGTCAAGGAAACTGCTTACAGAAAAGAGTAGGAAAATTTTCCTACTCCAATTTTCTATACTCGTTCTCCATCACTATTTACTCTGTAGCCATCCACCGTCGTATTGACGGCTAAGGCGCCCGAAGAGTAAGAGTAATACCACTTACCAGAAACTTGATACCAGCCTGTTTTCATTGCCCCTGAACTATCCAGATAATACCACGAGCCATTCTCCTTTAACCAGCCTGTCTGCATTTCACCAGATGATTTCAAATAATACCAGCTAGAACCATCCTTCAACCAGCCTGTTGATTTAGAGCCATTTGATTTGAAATGATACCAACTACCATTTATTTTCTTCCAACCAACAGTTGAGCTACTATTGGATCCATAGCTAGAGCTATTTCCTGATTGATTCTGAGAATTCTGTGAAGAAGTTACTCCCTCTAGCTGGATATAGCGACGGCTTCCATTATAAGCTGTATAACTCAACCACTTGTATCCATCTTTTTCGAGAATTTGATCATAATGAACATTCTCACCAGGATAATAGTAATCAATCGCAGTTGCGCTAGCTAGAGGCTGATTTTTGATAGCAGCCTTAGACTTGAAAAAATGTGTTCCTCCTGTTGAAACTGAGGATTGACTATTCCCAACACTGCCACCAGCTAAATCTTTAAAATGAATAAAGCCAGTCATGGTATTGGCCTTCACGACGCGCTTATTGTAAGATTCCCTTATTCCATAGTTGTATTCTTCAATCTCAATCTCATCTCCAATTACATTTGACACCCAAGCAACATGACCATAAGTTCCTGCAGTAGACCAAGCAATCGAGCCAATCGCTGGCCTATTATCTACACGATATCCTTCGCGACGAGCACGATAGCCCCATTCATTCGCATTTCCATAGGCTCCCGGAATCTCAAAACCATTGACATTACTCAAACGAAAGGCTGCAAAAGAAGTACACTGACGAGAATACATCCGCCATTTATCAATCTCCTGGCTCCCATTTTTATAATAAACAGGATAATCATCCCCACGTGCAATCGAGCCATTTCCCCCCGAATAGGCAGATACACTATTACCCGCTGCTAACATCAATCCTACTACTAAAAAGGGAACAACCTTTTTAGCTGATTTTCTAAAAGAA
Source organism: Streptococcus bovismuti (assembly GCF_042436615.2). Lineage (GTDB taxonomy): Bacteria > Bacillota > Bacilli > Lactobacillales > Streptococcaceae > Streptococcus. The sequence goes on from NZ_JBHMFR020000006.1 coordinate 85,105, forward strand.
AATCTTGTCTCTGCTACTTTAAATGGTGAAATTTTCATTCTTCCTCCTTGAAAAATAATATAAGTCGAAGATTACCTTCACTTAAACTATTCGGAGAAAAAAAGAAAAAGTGAGAAAATTTCTCACTTTAGTCAAGATAATGAATCAAATTCTTTTCTGTAAGGATATCTGAATAAGTAAAGGATTCAACGTAAACATTAGCTTGTTTATCTCCTTCAACGTTCCCAAATTCCACGATAAATAGAGATGGATAAACCTCAATTAACTTACCCAATCTATTTTTTTGGCGTTTACGACCATTCTCCAAAGTCATTTCTACGACTTGGCCCTCATGTGCCTTGATTTCTTCTTTGATTTTTTTCATCTTGGCTACATCTGTAAATGCATCTGACATCTTATGCCTCCCTCTTTGAGATACTTGAAAATTTATTGTATTCTTTTTGGAAAATCAATTCCACCGTTCCACGAGCTCCACTACGGTTTTTCTCGATAATAACTTCTACCTTATTATTTGGTATGCCGTCCTCTTCTTCACCACCACGCTCATAGTAATCTTCGCGATAAAGAAAGGCAACGATATCCGCATCCTGCTCAATAGACCCAGATTCCCGAATATCAGACAAGACTGGTCGCTTATCCTGACGTTGTTCTACACCACGAGATAGCTGACTTAGAGCAATTACTGGAACCTTCAGTTCCTTGGCTAGGATTTTCAACTGACGGGAAATTTCAGAAACTTCTTGTTGACGATTTTCTCGACCAGTTCCCGTGATAAGCTGCAAATAGTCTATCAAAATCAAACCAAGATTTCCAGTTTCTTGAGCCAATTTACGAGAACGAGAGCGAATCTCTGTAATCCGAATCCCTGGCGTATCATCGATATAGATACTTGCATTAGCTAGGTTCCCTTGAGCAATGGTATATTTTTGCCACTCCTCATCAGTCAATTGACCCGTACGGATAGAATGCGACTCTACCAACCCTTCTGCCGCAAGCATACGGTCTACTAGACTCTCTGCACCCATTTCGAGCGAAAAGATAGCAACCGTTTTGTCCAACTTAGTCCCAATATTCTGAGCAATATTCAAGGCAAAAGCTGTCTTACCAACCGCCGGACGGGCTGCTAGGATAATCAACTCCTCCTCATGAAGTCCAGTCGTCATATGATCCAAATCACGATAGCCCGTAGCAATACCTGTAATATCAGTCGTTTGTTGAGAGCGAGCTTCCAGATTTCCAAAGTTAACATTCAATACATCTCGAATGTTCTTAAATCCACTTCGATTAGCATTTTCGCTGACATCAATCAGGCCTTTTTCTGCCTGAGCAATGATTTCATCAGCTGGTTGTGAAGCCTCGTAAGCTTGGTTGACAGACTCTGTCAACTTAGCGATTAACCGACGTAGCATCGCCTTCTCTGCAACAATCTTAGCATAATACTCCGCATTAGCAGAAGTTGGCACAGAATTGACAATCTCAACCAAGTAAGACAGGCCACCAATATTCTGCAAATCACCTTGATTATCAAGAATGGTACGAACCGTTGTTGCGTCTATAGCATCGCCACGGTCGGATAAATCAACCATGGCTTGGAAAATCAATCGATGGGCATACTTAAAAAAGTCCCGAGACTCAATATATTCTCGCACAAAAACAAGCTTACTCTCGTCAATAAAGATAGCTCCCAAAACGGATTGCTCAGCTAAGATATCTTGAGGTTGTACTCGTAACTCTTCTACTTCTGCCATCAGACTTCCCTTCCTTTTACAATCTTGTCAAGAAGGTGTAAATTTACCCTTCTTTCACACGAAGATTGATTACACTTGTGATATCTTGATAGATTTTCACTGGTACATCAATCAAACCAACTGCTCGAATAGGAGCTTGTACTTGAATATGACGTTTATCAATCTTAATTCCAAATTGCTTTTGCAATTCTTCTGCAATCTTCTTATTGGTAATAGAACCAAAGGTACGACCATCTGGACCAACTTTTTCAACAAATTCTACAACAGTTTCTTCTGCCTCAAGTTGTGCCTTAATTGCTTTTGCTTCTGCAATCATCTCAGCGTGAGCTTTCTCTTCGGATTTTTGTTTACCACGAAGTTCACCTACAGCTTGAGCAGTTGCTTCTTTGGCTAGATTTTTTTTGATAAGAAAGTTTTGCGCATATCCTGTTGGTACTTCCTTAATTTCGCCTTTTTTACCTTTTCCTTTGACATCTGCTAAAAAGATTACTTTCATTCTTCTTTCTCCTTTTCCTTTATTTCATTTAATACAATTTCTGTCAGTTTTTCACCTGCTTCTGACAAGGTTACATCTTTAATTTGAGCTGCTGCCAAATTAAAGTGGCCTCCACCTCCCAGCTCTTCCATAATCCGTTGTACATTCAGCTTACTACGACTGCGAGCTGAGATAGAGATAAATCCTTGTGTATTCTTCGCAAGAACAAAACTCGCTTCAATACCTGACATAGCTAACATGGCATCTGCTGCCTTACTAATAACAACTGTGTCATAGCATTTCGAGTCCTTAGCCTCTGCTATGAGTATATCTGAACCTAATTTACGCCCCTGTAAAATAAGTTCATTGACCTCACGATATTCTTCAAAATCTGTCGCAGACATTTCCTGAATAGCAATACTATCACTTCCGCGCGTTCTGAGATAGCTAGCAACATCAAATGTCCGACTGGTTACTCGCGAGGTGAAATTTTTAGTATCCAACATCATACCAGCCATCAAAACACTTGCTTGCATACGAGTCAGACGATTTTTCTTAGAATTTTGGAACTGAATCAATTCTGTTACCAACTCACTGGCACTACTTGCACCACTTTCTATATAAGTGATAACTGCATTATCTGGAAAATCCTGATCCCGTCTGTGGTGGTCAATAACGATGGTTTGGGTAAATAAATCATAAAAATCTTTTGATAAAGTTAAGGCTGTCTTTGAATGGTCTACAAGAATCAACAAAGAACGATTGGTCACCATCCCCATTGCGTCCTTAACAGACAACAACTTTGTAACTCCTTCTTTTTCTAAGAATGAAACAGCTCGTCCAATATCCGGCGACATTTGTTCTTCGTCATAAATAGCATAGCTATTTTGAGTCACATTGCTAGCAAATAACTGCATACCTACAGCAGAACCCAAAGCATCCATATCTAGATTTTTGTGACCAACTACAAAAACCTGATCCACACTCCGAATCTTATCTGAAATAGCTGTCATCATAGCGCGCGTACGTGTTCGTGTACGCTTGATTGACGCAGCAGACCCACCACCAAAATAAACTGGATTTTTCGTTTCGTCGTTCTCCTTGACAACCACCTGGTCTCCACCACGCACTTCAGCCAAGTTCAAGTTGAGTAATGCAACTTTACCTATCTCATCATGATTTCCATCACCATAAGAAAAGCCCATACTTAAGGTCAAAGGCAACTGTCTCTGTTTTGACTCTTCTCTGAAAGCATCGATAACAGAAAATTTATCATTCATCAATCCCTCAAGTACCGTGTAGTCCGTAAAGAGATAGAAACGGTCCATACTCACTCGACGGGAGAACATGGCATGCTTCCCAGCAAATTCTGAAACAAAATTGGCTACAAAACTATTGATATGACTGATATCAGACTCCGATGTTTCATCTTCTAAATCATCATAGTTGTCAACGGAAACGATCCCAATCACAGGTCGACTCGTTACTAACTCAACAGTCGCTTCGTATTCTCCAGACACATCAAAGAAGTAAAGAACTCCAGACACCTTGTCCATATGAACCGAATAGCGGGTCTCACCCAAGGTGGCATAAGAACCTGGATTCCCCACAGAAGCCTTGATAATTGTTTGAATTAATGCCACATCAATTTCGCCCACTTCATTAGTCAAAATCAATTCAGCATAAGGATTAAACCATTCAACTTCACCTGACGACAAGTCTAATTTAATAACTCCGACAGGCATCTGTTCTAACAAGGTTGTCAAACTTTCTTCAGCTTGGTGGTTTACATACTGGATTTGTTCTACTTCACTCCTTGAGTAGTAGTCTCTCTGATGGATGAATAGTAAAATATATGAACCCAAAATAAGTAGCAAAAGAAATAGCGTTACCAGTGTATTCGTTACAAAAACAAGTTGCACAGATAGCACTCCGAACGCCACTATTCCTAATATTAAGGGGAAAATAGGACTTACATAAAATTTTTTCATTCCAAACCTCTTGGCACCCATTATACCATAATAACCACCAAAAAGCGACTTTTTAAAAGTGTAATCAGTAATTCTATCAATTATAAGAAAAAGGAGGTTTACAATTTAGTAAACCTTCCTTTACACATATTGAAATTAAGATTCTTTAACTTCTAACAAGCCAATCTCGCCATCTTCACGACGATAAATCACATTGGTTGTCTGATCTTCAACATCCACATAGATAAAGAAATCATGTCCCAACAAATCCATCTGTAGAATAGCTTCTTCCAAATCCATTGGTTTTAAATCAATTTGTTTTGAACGAACAACTCTAGATTGGACAACATTTGTATCTTCCACCAAAGCATCTGTAAATAATTGACTAGTTGCTACCTTGTTTTTATTTTTACGCTCGATTTTTGTTTTATTTTTACGAATCTGACGTTCAATTTTATCGGTTACAAGGTCAATTGAACCATACATATCTTGAGACACATCTTCTGCACGAAGAGTAATTGAACCAAGCGGAATCGTCACCTCCACTTTAGCCGTTTTTTCACGATACACCTTCAAGTTTACTCGAGCATCCAACTCTTGTTCAGCTTGAAAATACTTTTCGATCTTTTCGAGTTTAGAAACTACATAATCACGAATTGCTTCTGTTACTTCTAGGTTTTCACCACGGATACTATATTTAATCATATGAGTACCTTCTTTCTAAACATTTTTGTTTTTCTGATTTCATTATAACGCTTTCATTTTATTTTTGCAAATTTTTTCCTCATCTTACAAGGGAAAATGTTTTTACATCCTCAGCACCAGCTTCTTCCAACAGCTTCTTCACACGATTTATAGTTGTTCCAGTAGTATAAATGTCATCTATAAGTAGGATTTTTTTAGGAATAGTGACTCCCCTTTTAATAAAGAAAGGAAGTTCTGTCCCCAAGCGTTCTGAACGATTTTTGGAAGAACTGGCCCGCTCTTCTCTCTTCTCTAGTAAGTCTTGCAAAGAGAACTCTGCTGCTTCAACTAAACCTTCAACCTGGTTAAATCCCCTCTCGAGCAATCTTTCAGGACTTAGGGGAATTACAACAAATTGATACTCTTTGTACTTTTTTAACTCCTCACTTAAAACTGAAGCAAAAACTTTTCTTAAAAGGAAGTCTCCATCAAACTTATACCGACTGAAAAAATCCTTCATAGCTTGATTGTAAGTAAAAATCGCTCTATGACTGACTTCAACTTCTTCTTTACACCAAAATTGACAATCTTGACACTTTGTTGACAAACCTGTTTTCATACAGTTTGGGCAGTTTTCTTCTCCAATCCTCTCAAAAGTAGAGTCACAGTCTGAACAAAGACAAGAGTCATCATTCTTCAGAAGTAAGAGACTACTAAAAGTTAAAACAGCCTTCATAGTCTGCCCACATAATAAGCACTTCATAGCCCCGCCTCCTTATTCATCTGCTGAATTTCCTTAATTGCCTTTTTGATTGAAGCATTTAACCCGTCATGGAAGAAAAGCAAATCTCCTGTCGGTCTGTCCATACTCCGACCGACACGTCCTCCAATCTGTATTAAACTAGACTTGGTAAACAGACGATGATTGGCCTCTACTACGAAAACGTCAACACAAGGGAAGGTAACTCCACGCTCCAATATCGTCGTACTGATAAGTATTGTCAGTTCTCTATCTCGAAAAGCTTGTACCTGCTCTAATCGATTTTCTGTGATAGAAGATACAAAGCCAATTTTCTCATTTGGAAATTGCTCCTGTATGATTTCTTTTAACTGTTCCCCTTTCTTAATCTCTGAAGCAAAAATGAGTAACGGATAACCTGTCTTTCTCTGCTTCTCAATATAAGACTTTAGCTTTGGTGACAACCGACTTTTCTCTAAACAGTGATTAAAATCGGATAACCAGACAGGTTTAGGAATAATCAAAGGATTTCCATGAAATCGTCTTGGCAAACTCAATCGTTTTAATTCTCCGATGCGAACCTTCCTATCTAACTCATCGGTAGAAGTTGCTGTTAAAAAGATTCTCAAGCCATTCTCCTTTACACTATTCTTGACAGCATGGTAAAGCATAGGATTGTCAACATAAGGAAAGGCATCTACTTCATCCACTATCAGTAAATCAAAAGCTTGATAAAACTTCAATAACTGATGGGTCGTCGCAACAACTAGTTGTGTTCGAAAATACGGCTCTGATTCTCCATGTAGGAGGGCTATCTCACAAGCAAAATCCTTTTGCAGGCGCTTATACAGCTCCAAACAAACGTCTATGCGAGGACTGGCCAAACACACTGCACCACCCCTATTAATCACCTTAGCCACAACTTGATAAATCATTTCTGTCTTTCCAGCCCCTGTCACCGCATGTACCAAGGTTGGCTCCTGCTTATCTACTGCTCGAATCAGTCCCTCTGACACCTTCTCTTGAAAAGGAGTTAATTGACCACTCCATTTAAGAACATCTTGCTTCGGAAAATCCTCCTGCGGAAAATAGTATAAAGCTTGATCACTTCTAACTCGCTTCATAATTAAGCACTCCCGACAATAGTAAGCACCGATGGGCAAATACCATTCTTCTAGAATAGTACTATTACAACGTTGGCAGAACAATTTCCCCTTCTCCTTTCTCATTGCTGGAAGTTTCTCCGCCAACTGACATTCTTCTTCTGTTAATTCATTCTCAGTAAACAAACGACCGAGATAATTTGGATTTACTTTCATACTTCTTTATTCGTAAAAACCTAGCGCTTTAGATAATTTTTTAGTACAATTAAATCATGGAATTTAGAACAATTAAAGAGGACGGTCAAGTCCAAGAAGAAATCAAAAAATCACGCTTTATCTGTCATGCCAAGCGTGTTTATAGCGAAGAAGAGGCTCGAGACTTTATTACTGCCATCAAAAAAGAACACTACAAAGCTACGCACAACTGCTCGGCCTTCATTATTGGGGAACGTAGTGAAATTAAACGGACAAGTGATGATGGTGAGCCCAGTGGGACTGCTGGCGTTCCCATGCTTGGGGTACTAGAAAATCACAATCTTACTAATGTCTGTGTGGTAGTGACACGCTACTTTGGTGGCATTAAACTAGGCGCTGGAGGATTGATTCGTGCTTACGCTGGCAGTGTTGCCTTAGCTGTCAAAGAAATTGGCATCATTGAAATAAAGGAACAGGCTGGCATTGCTATTCAAATGTCTTACGCTCAGTACCAAGAGTACAGTAACTTCCTTAAGGAATATAATCTCATGGAACTGGATACAAACTTTACAGATCAAGTCGATACGATGATTTATGTTGATAAAGAAGAAAAAGAAACTATTAAAGCTGCACTTGTAGAGTTTTTTAATGGAAAAGTCACTTTAACTGATCAAGGTTTACGAGAAGTTGAAGTTCCTGTAAACTTAGTGTAAACAAAGGAGAAAAATATGGCATTTGGTAAATTCATTCAAGGACTCGCTGGTAACTTTAGCGAGCAAAACAAAGAAACTCTTATCAAAGAATATGGACAATATCTACTAGAAAATGAAGAAATTCAAAGTGGATATAAACTGATTCGTGACTCAATTATATTTACAAATATCCGTATTATCTTTACAGATAAACAAGGCGCTACCGGTCGTAAGATGTCTATTAAATCAATCTTTTTGATGAACATTGTTAACGTTGAAATGGAAACTGCTGGAGCAGGTATAGATGATAGTGAAATTACTATTACTTATTTAGAAAATGTCTTTCTAAAAGCGCATAATGAGCATTTTAGTTCTCATAAATTTGAATTTCCTAAGAAAACGGATATCGTTCCACTTTACACCTATTTATTAGAATTAGCTTATCACAATCGCTTGAAAATTAATGGCTTAGACCTGTGATATAAAAAAATCCTATCACTTCGATAGGATTTCTATATTTTACAAATGGTATAGATAGCGTTATACTAGAAATATCTTATACAAAGAGGTATTCATATGTCTATTTATAACAACATTACTGAATTAATCGGTCAAACTCCGATTGTTAAACTCAACAACATCGTGCCAGAAGGGGCTGCGGACGTCTATGTAAAGCTTGAAGCATTCAACCCTGGTTCTTCTGTAAAAGATCGTATTGCTCTTAGCATGATTGAAAAAGCTGAACAAGACGGTATTCTGAAACCAGGTTCTACAATTGTTGAAGCAACAAGTGGAAACACTGGTATTGGACTTTCATGGGTAGGTGCTGCTAAAGGGTATAAAGTCGTCATCGTTATGCCTGAAACTATGAGTGTAGAACGACGTAAGATTATCCAAGCTTATGGTGCTGAACTCGTCCTAACTCCTGGTAGTGAGGGAATGAAAGGCACTATTGCTAAAGCTCAAGAAATCGCTGCTGAACGTGATGGTTTCCTTCCTCTTCAATTTGACAATCCAGCTAATCCAGAAGTACATGAAAGAACAACAGGAGCTGAAATACTAGCTGCTTTCGGTAAAGATGGACTAGATGCCTTTGTTGCTGGAGTCGGTACTGGTGGAACAATTTCTGGTGTTTCTCATGCACTCAAATCAGCAAATTCTAACATTCAAGTTTTTGCAGTAGAGGCAGACGAATCTGCTATTCTATCTGGTGAAAAACCTGGACCACACAAAATTCAAGGTATCTCAGCTGGATTTATTCCTGATACACTGGATACAAAGGCTTATGATGGTATCGTTCGTGTAACATCAGATGATGCACTAGCACTCGGCCGTGAAATTGGTGGAAAAGAAGGATTCCTTGTAGGGATTTCTTCAGCTGCAGCTATCTACGGAGCCATCGAGGTTGCCAAGAAATTAGGTACAGGTAAAAAAGTTCTTGCTCTAGCACCAGATAACGGTGAACGTTATTTGTCTACAGCACTCTATGAATTTGAAGTGTAGTCTCCTAAATGCACTTAGCCCTTATTATAGGGCTTTTTATTTATACCTTGAAAATAGGAAAATCTCCCCATACGGATCTACTGTATAGAAAAAAGGAAGCAATTTGGCTTCCTTTTTATTATTAGTTATTCAAGGCTGCTGCCATTGTAGCTGCAACTTCAGCTTCGAAGTCGTTTGCAGCTTTTTCGATACCTTCACCAACTTCAAAGCGAGCGAACTCAACTACTGAAGCGTTAACTGATTCAAGGTATGCTTCAACTGTCTTGCTGTCATCCATGATGTATACTTGTGCAAGAAGTGTGTAAGCTTGGTCAACTTTAGTGTTGTCAAGCATGAAGCGATCCATTTTACCTGGGATGATTTTGTCCCAGATTTTTTCTGGTTTGCCTTCTGCAGCCAATTCAGCTTTGATGTCAGCTTCAGCTTGGGCAATAACATCATCAGTCAATTGAGCTTTTGATCCATACTTCAAGTGTGGAAGAGCTGGTTTGTTAACCATTGCACGACTTTCATTGTCTTGGTCGATAACATGGTTCAATTGTGCCAACTCATCTTTAACGAATTGCTCATCCAATTCTTTGTAAGAAAGAACTGTTGGTTTCATCGCTGCGATGTGCATTGACAATTGTTTAGCAAGTGCTTCGTCTCCACCTTCAACAACTGAAATAACACCGATACGTCCACCGTTATGTTGGTATGCTCCAAAGTGTTGTGCATCTGTTTTTTCAATCAATGCAAAGCGACGGAATGAGATTTTTTCTCCGATAGTTGCTGTTGCAGATACGTATGCAGCTTCAAGAGTTTCACCTGAAGGCATTGTCAAAGCAAGAGCTTCTTCATTGTTAGCAGGTTTTCCTTCAGCAATAACTTTAGCTGTGGTATTTACCAATTCAACGAATTGAGCGTTTTTCGCAACGAAGTCAGTTTCAGCGTTTACTTCAATAACTGCTGCAACATTACCGTTAACATAAACACCTGTCAAACCTTCTGCAGCAACGCGGTCAGCTTTCTTAGCTGCCTTAGCCATACCTTTTTCACGAAGCAATTCAATCGCTTTTTCGATGTCACCGTCTGTTTCTACAAGCGCTTTTTTAGCGTCCATAACTCCGGCACCAGATTTTTCACGCAACTCTTTTACAAGTTTAGCTGTAATTTCTGCCATTTTGATTCTCCTATATTTTTTAAAAATAGGAGAGCCGGGCTAAGCCCCGCCCTCCTAGGTAATTACTAATTATATGAATTAAGCGTTGTCGCCTTCTACAACTTCAACGATTTCTTCGATTGAATCTGCTTGAGCTTCTGAAGCTGCAAATTCTGCTTCAACTGCTGCTGCATCTTCACCTTGACGTCCTTCGATGATAGCGTCAGCCAATTTAGCTGTGATCAATTTAACAGCGCGGATAGCATCATCGTTAGCTGGGATGATTACATCGATATCATCTGGATCAGTGTTTGTGTCAACCATCGCTACAACTGGGATTCCCAATTTCTTAGCTTCTTTAACAGCGATTTGCTCTTTATGTGGGTCAACTACGTACATAACATCTGGGATACGAGGCATATCTTCGATACCACCCAAGAATTTTTCAAGACGTGCACGTTGTTTGTTAAGAAGTGCAACTTCTTTCTTAGGAAGAACTTCGAAAGTTCCATCTTCTTCCATACGTTTGATTTCTTTCAAACGAGCGATACGTTTTTGGATTGTTCCCCAGTTTGTAAGAGTTCCACCCAACCAACGGTGGTTGATGAAGTATTGACCTGAACGTACTGCTTCTTCAGCAACTGCATCAGCTGCTTGTTTCTTAGTACCAACAAACAATACAACTGCATCGTTAGCTGCTGCATCACGCATGAAATCGTAAGCTTGGTCAGCGTATTTTACAGTTTGTTGCAAGTCGATAACGTGGATTCCGTTACGCTCAGTGAAGATGTACTTAGCCATCTTAGGGTTCCAGCGACGAGTTTGGTGACCAAAGTGTACACCAGCCTCAAGAAGTTGTTTCATTGAAATTACTGCCATGAGTATTTCTCCTTTTTGTTTTTTTCCTCTTCTTGACTTCAACTCGCAAAACGACCCAAAGGCAACTGTTTCACAATTCATCAAGAATGAGTATTATCGTTCACACGACAAGTTTCATTTTACCATACTTTTTTAATATTTTCAAGCCATTTTAGTAGATTTTTAAAGTAGGTAACTATATAAATCATAAAAGAGACTCAAATCGAGCCTCTTTGTTTCATTCATTAATTTGGATAGATATATGTTACAAAACCTTCTGAAGTCGTAGTAGGATTGAACCATCCACGTTTATTTCCGATTGTACGGTTTCCACCATAGTTTGATTCAGATACTTGGATACTTGTTGATGATGAAACAGCTGTAACCACGGCTACGTGTCCATATCCACCATCATTCCAACATGCAATGGCACCAACTTGAGGTGTAGATCCTGTACGGAATCCTGCTGCAGCTGCACTTGTAGCCCACTGTGCTCCATTACCCCAGTAATCTCCAGCCCAAGGCGCCAATGTTTTAGCTCCCCATGTACACTCACCAGTTGGATAACTTGAAGCGTTAGTACTGTATGTTGGATGATGTTTTACTGGTGCAGGAGTGTAGCTTGTTGATTCTGTTGAAGCACTGCTTGAAGATGATTCAGACGAACTAGATTCAGATGAACTTGATGATGAAGAAGTAGTAGATACTGCTTGAACCTGTGCTGTAAAAGTTGTATTTCCAGAAGCAACTACTGTTTGTTGTTGACTTGCTTGTTTAGCTTTATAAGCCGCTTCTGCTTCTGCAGCTGCTTTAGCTTCTGCTTCTGCTGCAGCTTTTTTCTCAAGTAAACTTGCTTTTTCATCCTCTGCAGTAGCCTTTTCAGCAGCAAGATTCAATTCTGCAGCTTTTAACTCAGCTTGTTTTGTAGTTAATGATTGAGCATCATCAGCTAGTTTTTGCTGATTTGCAATAACTGTATTAATTGCATCATTGTTTGCTACTTGTTTTTCAGAAATAGCTTTTTTATCTGCTTTTTGTTGTTCCAACATTTTGTTGTTTGCAGATACGATTTCACTCATTGCAGCAACACGTGAAATAGCTTCTGTAATTGATTTTGAGTTTACAATTGTATTGATGTAATTTGTTGCAGCTCCATTTGTTTGAGCACTACGAGCTTGTTTTTGTAATGAATCATTGCGAGATACAATATTCTTAGAAAGTTCTGTAATTTCACCCTCAAGCTTTTTAGATTCTGCTTGTAGTCTATCATTTTCAGATTGCAAGTTTGATTGCTCTGTTTGAATAGCAGATACTTGCTCCTGAACTTGATCAACTTGTTTTTGTGCTTCTTGTTGTTGTGCTGTTAAGTTACTAATTTTATTATCTTGAGCAGCAATTTTGTCATCAGTAGTTTCTGCATGCGCAGTTGTTAAAACAGCTACTTGAGAAACCATTACTGTACTTAATAAAAGTGACGCTAAGATTTTTTTCTTCATATTTCGTAGATACTCCTTCTTTTAAAGACATTACTAGTATACCAAAAAAAGGCCTAATGAATATTACGCCTTTGTTACATTTTTATTTCTTTCTTATAGGTAAAATTTTTCAAAAATAAACTGAAAGATAATCATCCATATAAGGTTCAAAATCATTGATGGTACTAAACTATAGACTATAAATAAAGACATACTATCCACAGTTAAACCTACCACTAATGCAAGTATATAAGCTCCCATCTCAAATAGAAAAGTCATGACAATAATTGCCAACATTCTCGTCCAACGATTCAATAAAATAACACTATTAAATTTATGGAGAAATACTCCCAACAAGACGAACAACAAAGTCGCAATCCCTATCAAGTGGGAAAAGTAAATGTCATAAACCAAACCCACTACAAAACAATAAGCTAAATAGAGATACTCTGATACTTCTATCGTCTCAAATAAGAGAAATAAAAACAGAAAATGACTAGCCAAATGTACATGGGGGAAAAATGAGCCCAGAAGCTGGCTAATATGGGCATCAATTAGAACAAAGAAAGGAAGCAATAAAAATACTCCAACTCGCTTCAACTGTCTCATTATGAATTCCCCACTAATTCTATCACACTCACATTATGAGTATCTGCACTTAATTTAACAGTTACTTCTCGTGTCAAGTAGTCCGTACTGTGCGTTGTGGCAACTACTTCACCAACAGGAATATCAGCAACGTTAAAGTTTCCTAATCCACCAGTGGTCACCTTATCTCCTGCACTAATATCGCTACTACTATTTAATTGACTAATTTTTAGAACTTCATTTTCCTTGTCATAGCCAACGATAATCCCATAAATTGTAGTAGAACCATGTTGAATTTTAACAGAAATCTTATCAGCATTTTCCGTATTTGTCAGAAGGTTGACCATGGTAGAGTTCTCCTCTACTTTTGAGACACTCCCAATCAAGCCACCATTTGCAATTGCTAACATATTCTCAGAAGCCCCTTTTGATTTGCCTGCATCTAAGGTCAACTCCTGCTTCCAAGATACTGGAGAACGCATAATAACATCTGCTGCCAAAGTCTTTGTAGCTTGCAATTTGGACTTCATATCAAGCAATTGGCGCAGTTGTTCATTTTCCATCTTTAAACTTTCCGCCTCATTTGATTTAACTTCTAATTGGTAAATCTGTTTCTTCAAACTTTCATTTTCATTATAAGTGCGTGTCAAATGAGCCAAATCTGATTTGACAGAATCAAACCACTGAAAAGGTTTTTGCACAACCCTATCAACCACTGAGATTCCATCTCCTAATCTTGTCACAATTGTACTTGAATAAGTCGTCGCTAAGAGAGCTGACACAAGCAGAACAGTGACAAAAACAATAATGACATATTTTGATTTTTTAAAACGGTTCATATCCCTACCTTTATATCAAAAACTGTTACAGTAACTTTTTATCAATTCCTGAAAGCTACTAAGATTTTAAGAAAAATAAGCAACAACCAAGTATGATAATAACAAGAATGGTCAGCGTATCCTTTCGAGTCCATTTCAATTGTCGATATTGACTTCTGCCTTTTCCACCCTGATAACCACGCGCTTCCATTGCGATAGCCAAGGAATCCGCACGTTTTAAACTTGTCGCAAAAAGAGGAATCAAAATGGGAATCATAGCCTTCACCTTTTGAACAATACTTCCTTCTCCAAAATCCACTCCACGCGCTTTCTGTGCATTCATAATCCGCGTCGTATCATCCATCAAGGTTGGGACAAAACGCAAACTCATAGACAGCATCAATCCAATTTCATGAACTGGAACTTTCATACTCTTTAAAGGTGCTAATAGAGCTTCGACAGCTGATGCCAAACTTAAGGGCATGGTCGTTAAGGTTAACAAAGTTGAAAAGAAAATAATCAATACAAAGCGACAAAAGATAATTCCAGCTTGTTGCAAAGCATAATCCGTAATTCTCACAAACGAAAACTCAAATAAAACATTCCCATTAGAAATGAAAAACAGTTGAAAAATAGTTGTGAAGGCAATCAAGAAAAACATAGACTTCAAGCCCTGAATAAAAAATGAAAGAGATACTCCTGACAAAGCAATAAATATCCCTGTCGCTATAAAAAGAATTAGATTCGTCAAGGGATTATTAGCCCAAAAAACGATCAAAATCAGTAGCATCATAGCCAGTAATTTGCTGCGTGGATCCAATCGGTGAACTATCGAATCCCCTGGGATATAACGCCCCAAAATCATACTATCCATTTAGCGACTCCTTGAACTCCTCTATCTTAATCGGTAATCGTTTAAATGACACGCCTCTATCAGCCAATCGTTTACAAAAAGCTGTAATTTTAGGTACTCCCAACTGAACTTCTTCCATAAAAACAACATCTTGAAAGACATCACTAGGTTTACCAAACTTAACTAAACGTCCCTTTTCCATCACATATACCTGGTTCGCATATTCAGCAACATCATCCATCAAATGCGTTACCAAGACAATGGTCATCCCTGACTGGTGGAGTTTTTTGAACAAATTCATCAGCTCTTTTCTTCCCAGGGGATCTAGGCCTGCTGTGGGTTCATCTAAGACTAATATAGCTGGTTCCATGGCAAGTATGCCTGCAATGGCGACACGTCTCATTTGTCCACCTGATAGCTCAAACGGACTACGATCAAAAAGTGATTCATCAATTCCAACCAGAGCCAGTTTCTCACGCGCAATCTGCTCCGCATCTTCTTCAGAAACTCCAAAATTTTGCGGTCCAAAAGCAACATCCTTCAAAACCGTTTCTTCAAAAATCTGATTTTCAGCAAACTGAAATACCAAGCCAACCTGTTTTCTAATTTGACGAATATCTTTGTTTTTAGAAGTCGAGGTGATTAAGGTATCAAAAACTCGTACACTTCCTTGACTTGGCACCAATAAACCATTTAAAAGTTGTAATATAGTCGATTTGCCGCTACCTGTGTGCCCAATTAAAGCCGTATAAGAACCATCTTCAATCGTCAAGGAAACATCCGACAAAGCTGTTGAAGCTAAGGGAGTCCCTTCTTGATACGTAAAACTCACATTTTCTAGAGCAATTCCCATAGTTTATCCTCTAGCTCACTTTCTGTCAAATAATTTTCAGGCAAATCATAGCCATTCTGGCTCAAAGAATGTTTTAATTGATTGGAAAAAGGATCGTCTAATCCAATTTGATCTAAATCATTTCGAGAGAAAAGTTCTCTTGGGCTACTAGTTGATTCAATTTCCCCTTTTTTCATGACCAATACACGATCACTCATGGCGACTTCTTCCAAATCATGTGTAATGGAAATGACCGTCATATCATAGTCTTTTCGAATTCCTTTTACTGTCTCAATCAGTTCTCTACGCCCCTCAGGATCCAACATACTCGTTGCCTCATCTAAGATTAAAATAGCTGGTCTTAGGGCTACAACACCTGCAATAGCCACACGTTGCTTTTGGCCACCTGATAGACGCGCTGGCTCTCTCTTTTTAAAGTCCAACATGCCAACCAAATCCAGAGCTTCTTCCACTCTCTTTTTCATTTCTTGACGAGAAAGTCCCTGATTTTCCAAACCAAAGGCAACATCATCTTCAACAGTCGCTCCAACAAATTGATTGTCTGGATTTTGAAAAACCATACCGATTTGACGACGTATATTCCAAACATTTTCCTCAGTCAATCGTTGACCATCAATTACAATCTCTCCAGATTCTGCTTCCAGTAAACCATCAATTAAGCGAACCGTCGTTGATTTACCACTACCATTATGCCCTACAATCGAAAGCCATTCTCCACGTTTCACGTGAAACGTAATATCCTTCACATCGTAATATTCCTGACTTTCCTTATAGCGAAAAGAAAGATTTTTTACATCAATTACTGATTTCATTTCGAACCAAATGTCCCTTTAAATACATAGGCACTACCCTTGAAATAATCATAGCCAGAGTAGATAGTGAAAAACAAGGCTACATAAAGTAGAACTTGACCAAGCAAAGTCCAATGTAATAGCAAGAAAATAATGGCAAACATCTGACTAAAAGTTTTAATTTTTCCAGGCATTGCTGCTGCTAAAACTGTTCCACCAGTTTCAACTAATAAAAGTCTTAAACCTGTCACAGCCAACTCACGACAGATAATCACTGCAACAATCCAAGCTGGAGCCATTCCTAACTCAATCAGCATAATAAAAGCCGACATAACTAGTAGCTTATCCGCCATAGGATCTGCAAATTTACCAAAATTACTAACCACATTCCATTTACGAGCTAAATATCCATCTAAATAGTCTGTAATACTGGCAATAGCAAAGATAATAGCTGCTACCATATGACTCTCTATCGAATTTCCTACTGTTAAAATAAAGATAAAAATAGGTATAAAGAGAATTCGACCTATTGTTAAGATATTTGGAATTTGTTCTTTTTTCATTCGTTTTTCCTTAATTTTTAGTAAAGGTTACAGCGATTTTTCCAGTCTGAGCTGTTAATTTCGATAAATCAACAGTCTGATTGTCTACTGTTAAGGCAACACCTTTGACAACACCTAAAGTAATTGTCACAGGATTTTTAGTTGAAACGCTTGTTTCCGCACTTTTATTATCCGGTGATAAAGTCACACCACCCTCAAGATCACTTTCTGAAACACTAACCCAACTTCTAGCATCTGACACTGATAATTGCAATTTTGCAGTTTCCTTGCTCGTTTTATAAGCAACTTCTACTCGATTTCCTTCACCTGATACACTTATAGCAGGTTCTATATTTGAAGAACTACTAGATGAGCTACTGCTTGAAGATGGAGTTACAGAACTAGTCGAACTTATTGCTTGGACTACACTATAACTAGACGCAGACGAACGCTCCGGTTGAGTCTGGAGATAATTCCAAACATAATAAGTCACAAAAATGACAATCGATAGTGCAAAAAGTATAAAATAAAATAAAGGTAAAAATGATGCCTTATTTTTCTTACTTGAACGTCTCCTACCTGTCAACTCGTCTTCATCAACATCTACTTCCTCATAAGTAATCATGCTCCCAGAATCATAAGCATCCAAGACAATTCGCTCATCAAGTTCAACTGCCCACGCATACTTTCTCAAAAAAGAACGAGTATAAAATGGACTAGGAAGTTGATCAAAATCATCAGCTTCCATAGCTTCCAACATATCCAACTGAATTTCTGTTTTTTTGTGTAATTCTTCTAAAGTCAACCCTTGGTTGGTTCTAGCTAAACGTAAAACCTCACCAATTGTTTTTTTCCTCATACTTATCATTCCTTCTTTCTAGTGTCTATTATGATTAGTTACTATGATGGGAATATTGTAAAATCAACTATATCCCCTTCATCTATTAAGTGATGCCCTGCTTCAAGGACATCCTCTAAAGTAATTTCCTGTAAAATTTTCGGCAAATCAAAGATTGTCTCACCTTTTCCAAAAGCATCATATTGAGTTGCAATAAATTCAAGAGAGTTCATGCTACTGAAAAATTCTCCAAACATCTCTCTTTTGATAATATCTAAATGATCCTCTGTAATATCTAAATCCTTTGTAAAATTACGAATGGCCTTCCTAAACTGATGAGATAAAGCAACTGGCTCTTTTGTATCCATTGTCAACATAACAAAATGAAAGCGACTTGTAACTTCAACTTCAAGAGATAAGGAAGCATCTATTTTACCTGATTCATATAGTTTTTGAAAACGATCCGAAGTCCAACCAAACATCATTGCAAATAATAATTTTAATAAAATATGATGTCGATAGCAATCATCCTCAGCAACATCTTGTTTACCTCTAACACCAATCGCTAGTTTGGGAGAAGACACTTCCATTCTCATACTGTCTGTTTGCTTTACAGCTTGTAAAAGCAACTTTTCTCTTGCCACTTCATGAACATCTGAATCTTTCAGTTCTTTGCTTTCAAAATAGTCCTGTACTCTTTCCACATCAAAATTACCAACTAAAAACAGAGACATATTTACAGGTTTGTAAAATCTTGTAAAATTTTCTTGCAAATTAGTTAGATTAATTTGGGAAATTGACTCCTCACTTCCAACTATATCAGTTGCTAAAGGTGTGCCAGGATACAAATTCGCTAAAGTTGAAAAGAATAAACACGAATCTGGATCATCTTGATACATTTCTCGTTCTTGCTGAATAATATCCTGCTCTCTTAAAATGGAATCTTCAGTAAAATGTGCTGATGTTACCAATTCATCAAGTAAGTCTAAATTTTCTAAAAAATGATCCGTTGCTGAAAAAAGATAACTTGTTTTTGTAAAGCTTGTAAAGGCATTACTATCTGCACCTAGACTCGTAAAAGCCGACATCAAATCGCTAGCATCTTCTCTCTCAAATAATTTATGTTCAAGAAAATGAGCAATTCCTCCAGGATATTCTTTTACATCTCCGTAAACTTCTGTGACAAGCGTATCTACCGAACCAAACTGTACAGTTACACTCCCGTAAACCTCTTTAAATTCCTTTTTAGGCAAAAGAGCAACTGTCAATCCATTTGACAAACGAGTTCGATAAACCATTTCTTTTACAGCTGGATAGTATTTTTCTTCAAAAACAACCTTTGTCATTCTATTCCTTCCATAAAGTAAATCGCCTGTAGTTTCACATTATTAGCTGCTCTACAAATAGCATCTTTGTCAACTTGCTCGAGTTTTGCAATCCAACTTTTAAAGTCTGCTGAAGATTTTCCAAGTAAGGCATTTTGATAAGCACGTTCAATCAATGAACTTTGATTATCTTGAGAAAGTAACAGATACCGACGAATCATTTCCTTTGTTTGCTCTAACTCAAGCTCTGTAAAATATCCTTTTTTTAAATCAATCAGTTGATTATTCATCATTTTACGAGCCTGGTTACGATTTTCTCGATCGATACCAGCATACATCCTCAAGTATCCACTAAACAAATCAAGCTGACTTGAAATAGTGTAAGCCAATCCAGCATTTTCACGGATGTTTGTAAAGAGCTTAGAGTGAGCAAATCCACCAAGTAAACCATTCATTACAATCATGGGTAAATGTTGCTCATCACCATATTCAGAAGGGCAATGATAGCCTAATTCCAAAATGGATTGTCCCAAATTTTTCCGAACCATACCTTCCTGAAGGATATTGGAATAAGGTTGACAATACTGAACCATCACATCTCCTTTTCGACCTTTAAAGTCAAATGATTCTAATACATTTTGAATTTCAACCTCATTAAAATCACCTAGGAAAAAGAAATCTATTCGATCATTGGCCAAAAATTCTTGGAAACAAGAATAAGAACTTTGTGGAGTTTCAGCTAAAATACGATTTCGTAAATCACTATATTCCAATCTGAGACGTTCATCATGAAAAAATAATTTATCCAATTCTTTATGTGCAAAATAAAAAGAATCATCCATATCAGCTGCTAAACTTGCTAGCAATTGTTTTTTCTCAATTTCAAATAAGGCCGAATCAAACCCATTATCAACTACTACGGGGGAAAAAAGAGTTTCTTTTACTAGTTCCAAAACCTGAGAAGTTAGCACATTTTTCCTACTTAAAAACTCATCACGAACATAGGTGAATGTCAATTCTACAATATGACTTTGCCCTCTTCTGAAACAATTGGTTGACATATCTGTACCGTATAGACTGGCTAAATGTCTTCTCAAATCTTGAGAAGTGGGATACATCTGATTAGCAGTCTCTAGCATACTCGCACTCAACATGCGACCTGAAATCGTATCGAGGGATAATGGAGCGGTAAAACGCACGGCGATTTTGTTCGTTTTAAACTTTTTTGATTGGATAAAATGTGTTGAAATTCCATGCACTAACTCCATGATTTACCTCCTTATATACAGACTTCTATTATATCACGAAAACCTGAAATTTTCTTGTTCTCTGTAACACTTTTGAAATAAAAATCGCTTACATTACTCCTTGTTTCTCTCACTATTTTTAGGAAAATATGGTATAATACCAAAGATTGAGGTGAATTATGGAATACAAATTATTTGAAGAATTTATTACCCTCCAAGCACTACTCAAAGAACTTGGAATTACACATAGCGGAGGAGCTATTAAATCATTTCTCTCTGAACATTCTGTTTACTTTAATGGGGAATTAGAAAATCGTCGTGGTAAAAAACTTCGTATTGGTGATAAAGTTGACATCCCTGACATGAATATTGACATCTTGTTGACACAACCTACTTCTGAAGAACAGGATGAATACCAAGATGATAAAGTTGAAAAAGAACGAATCGCTAAACTTGTCAAGGAGATGAATAAGAGAGTAAAGAAAGACAACTCTAAACCTACTTCATCACTAAAAAGCAAACAAGCTCCACGATTCCCTGGTAGATAATCATGTGGCTACAACACCTATCTCTCAAAACTTTTCGTAACTACAAAGAGACGAAAATAGACTTTAATCCTAAATTAAATGTCTTTTTAGGACGCAATGCACAAGGTAAAACAAATATGTTAGAGGCTATCTATTTTTTAGCCTTAACACGCAGTCATCGAACTCGAACAGATAAAAATCTCATTCATTTTGATGAGGAACAACTTCATCTTTCAGGTCTCGTTCAGAAAAAAACTGGATCCATTCCTCTAGAAATCGAACTAACACAAAAAGGCCGTGTGACAAAAGTTAATCATTTAAAACAGGCACGACTTTCAGATTATGTCGGACACATGAATGTTGTCTTATTTGCTCCTGAAGATTTACAACTAATTAAAGGAGCTCCTTCAGTTCGACGAAAATTTATTGATATGGAGCTTGGGCAAATTAAGCCAATCTATTTATCAGATTTAACCAATTATAATCATATTCTTAAGCAAAGAAATACCTATCTAAAATCAGCTCAAAAAATAGATGAAACCTTCCTTTCAGTACTAGATGATCAGCTAGTCGATTATGGATGTCGTGTAATGAATCACCGCTTAGATTTCATAAAAAAACTAGAATCATTTGGCCGTAAGAAACATTTTGAACTTTCTAATCAGATTGAAGAGTTGTCAATATCCTATCAATCTTCTGTAAAGTCAACTGACAAAGAAGACTTATCAGAATCTTTCAAAATTGCTTTAGAAAAAAGTAGGTCCAGAGATTTATTTAAAAAGAATACTGGTGTTGGGCCTCATCGAGATGACATTTCTTTTTATATAAATGGGATGGATGCTAGTTTCGGAAGTCAAGGCCAACATCGTAGTCTCGTCCTTTCTATAAAATTAGCAGAAATCGAATTAATGGAAAGCATTACTACAGAATCTCCAATATTACTGCTTGACGATGTTATGAGTGAACTTGACAACACTAGACAACTAAAATTATTAGAAACGATTTCTCAGTCAATCCAAACCTTTATTACAACAACAAGCTTAGACCATCTTCAAAATCTGCCAGAAAATCTAAGTATCTTCACTATTCAGGATGGTAAAGTTACTGTAAATCAAAATTGACAACATCGTAAAAGAACTCCTGTTTTCACGGGAGTTCTTTTCATTGTTTTTTACATAGAATAATTTGGTGCCTCATTCGTAATTTGTACATCATGAGGATGGCTCTCTTTCAAACCAGCACCAGACATTTCAATAAATTGAGCGTTATCGTGTAGTTCCTTAAGGTTAGCTGCACCACAGTAACCCATACCAGAGCGAATACCACCAATCATTTGGAAGACAATATCAGCTGCCGCTCCTTTATAAGCAACACGACCTTCAATTCCTTCGGGAACGAGTTTGTTTGCTTCGTTGACAGAGCCTTGGAAGTAACGATCGCTTGAACCTTTCTTCATGGCAGCGATTGATCCCATACCACGGTAAGTTTTGAATTTACGTCCTTGGAAGATTTCAGTTTCGCCTGGAGCTTCATCAGTTCCAGCAAACATAGATCCAAGCATAACAGCATTTCCACCAGCCGCAAGTGCTTTTACAATATCTCCAGAATACTTGATTCCACCGTCAGCAATGATAGTCTTACCATATTCACGCGCAACAGCTGCAGCATCGTAGATAGCTGTTACTTGCGGAACACCAACACCTGCAATCACACGAGTAGTACAGATAGAACCTGGTCCAATACCAACCTTGACAACGTCTACACCCGCTTCATAAAGAGCACGGGCACCCTCAGCTGTTGCAATATTTCCAGCAATCAAAGTACGATCTGGGAAGTGAGCACGAATCTCAGCAATTTTACGCAAGACACCTGCAGAATGACCATGTGCAGTATCAATAACAATCGCATCCGCTCCTGCTTCAAAAAGAGCCTCTGCACGTTCAAATGTATCTGAAGTAACACCTACTGCACCTGCAACTAATAGACGACCAAACTCATCTTTAGCAGCATTTGGAAACTCAATAACTTTTTCAATATCTTTGATAGTAATCAAACCAGAAAGACGACCTTCTTCATCTACCAAAGGAAGCTTTTCAATACGGTGTTCTTGAAGAATACTCTCAGCTGTTGCAAGATCTGTACCCACAGGAGCAGTAATAAGATTTTCACTGGTCATATGATTTGAGATTGGTTGGTTATAGTCTGAAATAAAACGAAGATCTCGGTTTGTCAAAATACCAACCAATTTACGATTTTCAAGTGTTTCAACAACTGGAACACCACTGATGCGGTAACGACCCATAAGCTCATCTGCTTCAGCAATTGTATGTTCAGGCGTCAAGAAGAACGGATCAATAATAACTCCATTTTCAGAACGTTTTACCTTGCGAACCTCGTCTGCTTGTTGAGCAATTGACATGTTTTTATGGATAACTCCGAGACCGCCTGCACGAGCAATAGCAATGGCCATTTGACTCTCTGTAACTGTGTCCATGGCAGCGGTAATAATTGGGATATTTAAAGTCAAATTATCTGCCAATTTAGTTGTTAAATCTGCATCGTTAGGCAACACATGACTTTCAGCTGGAATAAGCAATACATCATCAAAGGTAAAACCTTTTTTCAAAAATTTAGTGTCCCAATTAGACATTCGAAGTTTCCTCTTTTCTTTCTTTTTGAGCTTGACTCTTTTTATATTGTATCTATCATACCATTCTATAAAAATTTGTCAAATATTACAGGGGTAAATAAAAAACTATCTTTTCTTTGAGATAGAAATGATAGTTTCTTGTAAAATAAACTTAGTTAAAGTAATGAAGTCCCATTGCTCCTTTAACCTCAGATAGGGTTTGACCCGCAACTTCACGCGCTCTTTCACTACCTTTTTGAAGCATATTATAAACTTCTCCCATATCCTTAGCAAATTCAATACGGCGCTCACGAATAGGACCCAGTTCACGTTCTAATATTTCAAGTAGATAACGCTTGGTCTTCACATCACCAAGACCACCTCGTTGATAATGTTCTTTCATGTCAGCAATTTCTTGAGCATCTTCTGGACGACCAAAAACATCTAGATAATGGAAAACCATATTTCCTTCAATTTTACCTGGATCCTCAACGCGGATATGATCTGGATCTGTATACATACTCATCACTTTTTTACGCAAAGTATCCGCATCATCAGCTAAATAAATACCATTATTGAGTGATTTAGACATTTTAGCATTTCCATCTAAACCAGGCAAACGCCCTGCTCTCTCATTTTCTGGATAAATACCTTCCGGTTCTACCAAGACATCACAGTTATATGCATTGTTAAAAGAACGAACAATTTCACGAGTCTGCTCAATCATTGGTTTCTGATCTGTCCCAACAGGAACATAGTTGGCCTTAAAGGCTGTGATGTCAGCTGCTTGTGCAATTGGATAAACCAAAAATCCTGTCGGAATGCTTTCTCCAAATCCCTTCTGAGCAATTTCTGTCTTGACAGTTGGATTGCGCTCCAAACGTGCTAATGACACTAAATTCATATAATACATAGACAACTCAGCTAATTCTGGAATTTGGCTTTGAATAAAGATAGTTGATTTACTTGGATCCAATCCAACTGCAAGGTAATCCAAAGCTACATTTCCGATAGACTCTACAATAGTTTGAGGGTCTTTAGCATGATCTGTCAAAGCTTGTTGGTCAGCCAAGAACACAAACATATCATACTTATCCTCTTCCTGTAATAATACTCGATTTTTGAGACTTCCAACATAATGTCCAATATGCAATTTTCCTGTTGGACGGTCTCCTGTTAAAATAATGGGTTTAGTCATTTTGTTCTCCTTCGATATAGTCCCTTCAATTATAGCATTTTTTTAATGAAATAACCGTAATTTATCAAAATAAATCAGCCTTGCTATTTACGGATTTGTGTAAAGGATGCTGTAAATTTAATTTACACAAAATTGACAGATAAAAATTTGAATATTTCCGTATTTTCTAGTAGAATAAATATATTACATATATAGGAGAAAAACATTGCTTACAGTATCTGATGTTTCACTACGTTTTAGTGATCGCAAACTTTTTGATGATGTCAATATCAAATTTACAGAAGGAAATACTTACGGATTAATTGGTGCTAATGGTGCCGGAAAATCAACCTTTTTAAAAATTTTAGCTGGAGATATCGAACCTACTACTGGTCACATCTCTCTTGGTCCAGATGAACGTCTATCTGTTCTTCGTCAAAATCACTTTGACTATGAAGATGAACGTGCCATTGATGTTGTTATCATGGGAAATGAAAAACTTTATAGCATCATGAAAGAGAAAGATGCCATCTACATGAAGGAAGATTTCTCAGACGAAGATGGAGTGCGTGCTGCCGAACTTGAAGGAGAGTTTGCCGAGCTTGGAGGATGGGAAGCAGAAAGTGAAGCCTCTCAACTCCTTCAAAACCTAAATATCCCAGAAGAATTGCACTATCAAAATATGAGCGAATTGGCCAACGGTGAAAAAGTAAAGGTTCTCCTCGCCAAAGCACTTTTTGGTAAACCAGATGTTCTTCTTTTGGACGAGCCGACCAATGGTTTGGATATTCAATCAATTACATGGCTAGAAGACTTCTTGATTGATTTTGATAACACTGTTATCGTAGTATCCCACGACCGTCACTTCTTAAACAAAGTATGTACTCACATGGCCGACCTTGACTTCGGAAAAATCAAACTCTATGTCGGAAACTATGACTTCTGGAAGGAATCTTCTGAACTCGCTGCTAAATTGCTAGCAGACCGTAATGCTAAAGCAGAAGAAAAAATTAAGCAATTGCAAGAATTCGTTGCTCGTTTCTCTGCCAATGCTTCTAAATCAAGACAAGCAACATCACGTAAGAAAATGCTTGATAAGATTGAACTAGAAGAAATTGTTCCATCTAGTCGTAAATATCCATTTATCAACTTTAAAGCGGAACGTGAAATTGGTAATGATCTCTTGACAGTAGAAAATCTAACTGTAAAGATTGATGGTGAGACTATTTTAGATAATATCAGCTTTATCTTGCGTCCAGGTGATAAGACAGCGCTTATTGGACAAAATGACATCCAAACGACTGCATTAATTCGTGCAATCATGGGAGACATTGACTATGAAGGAACTGTCAAGTGGGGAGTTACTACTAGCCGTTCTTACTTGCCAAAAGATAACTCGGCAGATTTTGCAGGAGGAGAGTCAATCCTTGACTGGTTGCGTCAATTCGCAAGTAAAGAAGAAGATGACAATACTTTCCTACGCGGTTTCCTAGGCCGTATGCTCTTCTCTGGAGATGAGGTTAACAAACCTGTCAACGTCTTGTCAGGGGGAGAAAAAGTTCGTGTCATGCTTTCAAAACTTATGCTCTTGAAATCAAATGTCCTTGTCCTCGATGATCCAACCAATCACTTGGACTTGGAATCTATCTCAAGCTTGAATGATGGATTGAAAAACTTTAAAGAATCAATCATCTTTGCCAGCCATGACCACGAGTTTATTCAAACTCTAGCCAACCATATCATTGTCTTGTCTAAAAATGGCGTCATTGACCGTATCGATGAAACCTATGATGAATTCCTAGAGAATGCAGAAGTACAAGCAAAAGTTAAAGAACTTTGGAAAGACTAAAAAAATTCAAAACTCAGTTGGGTTAACCAGCTGAGTTTTCTAACATTTTATGAGGTAACATGAAATTATTTTTTAAAACATATTGGGCCTATTTTGTTTCTTTCATCATTCCCATAATCATTATGATAGGAGTATATCTATCTCAAGGTATCTACTGGAATAGCGAAACATCTCCACTATTAGGAGATGGGTTTCATCAATACGTTATTTTTGATATAGCTCTAAGAAATATCCTACACGGAAATGGTAGTTTGTTCTACACCTTTACAAGTGGCCTCGGATTGAATTTCTATGCCCTATCTAGTTATTACTTGGGTAGTTTCCTTTCACCACTAGTTTACTTTTTTGATCTAACGAATATGCCAGATGCTGTCTATCTGACAACTCTCTTAAAATTTGGATTGATTAGTTTGTCAACTTACTTTAGCTTAGATAAATTATTTCAATCGATTCCTAAGCCTTTAAAACTAGCTTTATCTACTTCCTATGCTCTGATGAGTTTCACTGTCAGTCAATTAGAGATAAAAACCTGGCTAGATGTTTTTATCTTGATTCCTTTAATTATAACTGGTTTGCAGCTACTGATAACTGAAAAGAAATTCCTATTGTACTTTACAAGTCTGTCAATCTTATTTATCCAAAACTATTATTTTGGCTATATGACAGCATTGTTTCTTATTTTCTGGTATCTCTGTCAAATTTCTTGGGACTTTAAAACTCGAAAATCATCTTTTCTTGATTTCATAATCACCTCCGTTTTAGCTGGTATGGCTAGTTTGATTCTGACTCTTCCTACTCTGTTTGATTTACAGACACATGGGGAAAAATTGACTGAAGTTACAAAGTTTCAAACTGAAAGTAGCTGGTATCTTGATTTTTTTGCTAAGCAATTCATTGGTTCCTTTGATACAACAAAGTATGGGGCTATCCCAATGATTTTTGTCGGACTACTCCCCTTTATTTTGACCATTTTATTTTTTACGCTGAAATCTATTAAGTTTCACGTGAAACTTATCTATGCAATCTTCTTTACATTTCTAATTACAAGCTTTTATATTGAAGCTCTTGATTTATTTTGGCAAGGCATGCATACTCCAAACATGTTTTTACATCGCTATGCTTGGATTTTCTCTACCTTGTTAATTTACACAGCAGCGGAAGTCTTAAATCGTCTGAAAGAAATTAAAATATGGAAATTTTTAGTTTCGCTTTTTCTTATAGTAACAGGATTTTTAGCTACCATCTATCTAAAATCACATTATTCTTTTTTAACAGATTTGAATATTCTGCTGACTCTTGAATTTTTAGTTGTCTATTCGCTTTTACTCCTTGCAGTTATCAAAAAGTTTATCTCTGTAAATCTGTTTGCCATTCTAATCTCTTTATTTATAATGGTTGAAATGAGTTTAAATGCTTCATCTCAAATAGACGGAATTGCTAAAGAATGGGGCTTTGCTTCTCGAAGTGCATATAATCGAGATATCCCAGCTATGGAATCTTTCTCAACATATATTGGAAATCAATTTACTCGTACTGAGAAACTAGAGACTCAGACAGGAAATGACAGTATGAAATTCAACTACAATGGAATCTCTCAATTTTCATCTGTTCGAAATCGTTCAGCAAGCTCTACTTTGGATAAACTTGGGTTTAAATCCTCTGGGACTAATCTCAATCTACGCTATGCAAATAATAGTATTTTGGCTGATAGTTTATTTGGCATCCAGTATAATATCTCAGAAAACCCTATTGATAAGTATGGTTTCCAAGATGTATATCAAAAAGATAATCTTACCCTATATGAAAATCAATACTCTCTTCCGATTGCATTTGCTAGTCAATCTGTTTACAATGATGTCAAGTTCACTGAACACACTCTAGATAATCAGGCCTCGTTTTTAAATCAACTTGCTAACGTCGATTTTGATTATTTTTCTCCAATCCCCTATGAAAAAACTGAAAATACTAATGATTTGACTAGTGTCACAAGTTCTTCAAATGAGGATGCAGCAATCCAGTATCAAATTGAAGTGCCAGAAAACAGCCAAGTTTATCTTTCTTTCACAAACCTTCACTTTTCTAATGACAAACAAAAAAAGGTTGACATCCTTGTCAATGGGAAAAAGAAAACTTTTACAACTGATAATGTCTTCTCCTTCTTTAATCTAGGCTATACAAAAGAGAAAAAGATTTTCAATATCAATGTTAGTTTCCCTGGAAATTCACAAGTATCATTTGAATCTCCTACCTTCTATCGTTTAGATACCAAAACTTTCACCGAGGCAATTCAAAAAATTAAAGAACAGCCTGTAACAGTATCAACTTCTAAAAACAAAGTTTTTGCTACATATGATGTCCAACAAGATACATCTATTTTCTTCACCATTCCTTATGACAAAGGTTGGTCTGCCTACCAAGATGGTAAGAAAATAGAAATTAAACAAGCTCAAACTGGATTTATGAAAGTTGACGTTCCCAATGGGAAAGGAACTATTACACTTTTCTTCATTCCCAATGGTTTTATTACTGGAGCAATCTGTTCCTTTACTTCTCTTTTACTATTTGGAATCTATAATCACAAACGAAAGTCATCTAAGACATAAAAAATCGACCAGTTGGTCGATTTTTTTAATCTTCTTCCATTTTCTTAGGTTGATAGGCTAACATACCTAAACAAATAAATAGTACTAATATAACGGCAAGGAAAATGACTTGATGATGAATATTTCCTGTCATAGAGATTGTTTGTCGTAATCCCGAAACTGAATAACTCATTGGTAACCAAGGATTAATGGCTCTAAAGAAATCATTTGTCAAAGCAAGTGGGTAAGTACCTGCACTTGATGCTAACTGTAATAAAAGCAAAATAAGAGAAAAGAAAGCTCCTATACGGCTATTCCATGTTGTTAAAGCGGTCACCATGGACATGAATACTAAACTTGTTAGGATAATGAGGATAAATGTTCTCATCTCATGATTTGCAGTTAGACCAATAAGATGAACTCCTCCATATACCAAAATTCCTGCTAAAATAGCTATCATACCATTTATTTCAGCTCTAGATTTCAACCAAGACCAACGGCTCTCTGGATGACGTCCTGAAGGCAGCTTCGCAAAGATCATATTTGTTGATATTGCTGCAACAAAAAGAGCAACTGATATCATATAAGGAGCCATTGCGATTCCATTTACAGGAACTTGGTCATTGTCTGTTTTGGAAAGATTGAGTGGATTTGACAAAATCTCTGCATTTTTAGATTCCGTTGATGCTGATTTAAGTTGATCACTAGCATTACTTAGTCCTTGTCCTAAAGAAGCAACTCCTGTCTGTAAATCTTCCAATCCAGAAGTTAACTTTGTTCCACCTTCTGCAAGCTTCCAAGATCCATCTGCCAATTTATTAGCTCCATTCTCTAATTGAGAAGCACCTGAAATTAACTGACTGGATTTGTCAGCTAGTTGGCTAGAGCCTGACTGTAATTTATCAACTCCTGCTATCAATTCTTGACTCTTTTGATTCAATTGGTTAGAGCCAGTTGATAATTTTTCAATACCAGACACTAATTCCGGAGTTTTTTCAACTAATTGACCAACTCCTGCTGTCAAGTTAGAAGATTTTTGTGTCAAGGTAGTTGAGCCTGAAACTAGTTGATCCAGACTACCTGTCAAGGTGGAATTCTTTTCACTTAGTTGACTTGCGCCTTGAGAAACTTTATCAACACCTGCAGTATATGCATTTACACCCGATGTAATAGACTGACTGGCAGGAACTAATTTGCTAGCAACAGCTCCTTGTATCTCTGTTAATCCACTTGACAATCCTGTTAAAGAAGTAGAAGCAAGCGGTAATACTTGATTAACTTGATTTTTTAATATCGAAAGATTAGAAGATTGATTTTGTAAGTTTTCTAAACTTCCTTGTAAACCTTGAACTAAAGCTACAATTGACTGTGCTGATTGAATACTATCAGTCGAATTTTGAGATACAGAAGCACTTATCTCAGCTTGTTGCTCACTTGTCAAAGATTGATAAGCTGCTGTCGATTGAATATTAGCTAATGTAGTCGCTTTATCAGACTGAGCACTTGCTAACATTTGATTAGAAAGAGATACTATACTTGATAAAACAGAATCTAATTGTTTTGTATCTCCAACATCAATATTTTGAATAGCTTGATTTAACTGATTCAAACCAGAAGATAATTGAGCAATTTGATCTTTTTTCTCAGATGAAGCATCTAACTTGCTAGAAAGTTGTTGAATTCCTTCACTTAATTGCTCCATACCCATTCGAAGTGTAGCTGATTGATTGGATAACTGATTAGCACCTGTTGCAAGACTTCCCACTCCGTTTGTATAAGCACTAACACCAGATGAAAATTGATTAAGACCAGCATTGAGCTGAGAAACACCGCCAGTATAGGACTCTACACCAGTATATAGTTGATTGATTCCTCCTACTAATTCAGGACTTTTAGAAGATAATTGACCTAATCCGCTATCTAATTGACTCACTGCACCAGTATATGTAACTAAACCACTATTAAAATTTCCTAAGCCAAGATGAAGTTGTTCAACACCAGAGACATAAGAGGATAATCCTTTAGTAAACTGCTCCGTTCCATTTAAAAATGTTAAACTTGAATCTGCTAAAGAGTTTAGGTTAGTAGTTAATGTTTGACTTCCTGCCACTAACTGATTCGCTCCATCAGTTAGTTTTTCACTTCCAGAAGCTGCTTGACTCATACCATCCTTTAAATCGACCATTTTGTTGAATAAAGCTTTAGTATAGGTCTCGGTTACATTGGTAGAAACACTCTGCTTTAATTGTGTCATTGCAGAATCACTCATCTTGCTGGCAATAAAGCTATGACCACTTGAAGTCTGATAATCGATTTGCATTTGCTCTGGGTGATCCGTTAAAATAGAAGCTGCTTTTTCAGACAAGTCACTTGGCAAAGTGACTACCATATAATAATCACCGTTTTCTAGACCCTTCTTACCTTCTTCTTCATCTACAAAATGAAAATCCAATGATTTATTTTGCTCTAAATTAGACACCATGTCTTTTCCTATAGACATGCTATTACCATTATAGGAAGCCTCTTTATCATTATTGACAACTGCCACAGGTAAGTCAGACACTTGACCATATGGATCCCACATTGATGACAAAAATATGATATTGTACAGAGCGGGAATAAGAGAAATCCCTATCATGACAATAATAAAAGTTGGTTTTTTAAAAATTGCTTTCCATTCTTTAAACATAGTTTCTCCTTTTTTAAACATATTGTCTAAAATTTTGATATAATAGATTATACAATAAAAAATCTAAATTACAAGATAAAAAATCCATTTTTAGACATATAGTCTAATTTGTTTATAAGGAGGAAATATGCAAGAAAGTAACAAACGCTTAAAAACAAAGCGAACTATTGAAAATGCTATGGTACAATTACTGATGGAACAGCCATTTGATCAAATTTCTACTGTCAAGTTAGCAGAAAAAGCCGGAATTAGTCGTTCCAGCTTCTATACTCACTATAAGGATAAGTATGATATGATTGAGCACTATCAAAGCAAACTATTTCATACATTTGAATATATTTTTCAAAAACATGCTCATCACAAAAGAGACGCTATTCTAGAAGTATTTGAATATCTAGAGTCAGAACCACTTCTAGCTGCCCTTCTTTCTGAAAATGGGACCAAAGAAATCCAAAATTTCTTACGAAATAAACTTCATATCATGCTCAGTACAGATTTACAAAAGCGATTTATGCAACTGAATCTCAATACCACTGAATTAGAATACAGTAGCATCTATCTAACTCACGCACTTTTTGGTGTCTGCCAAACTTGGATTGCACATGGAAAAAAAGAAAGTCCTCAAGAAATAACAGACTTCCTTATGAAGATGCTTGGTGATACAAATTGATACAAAAAAGGGAACAACACTATGTTCCCTTTTATCTATACTCCGCCAGTAGGACTCGAACCTACGACATCATGATTAACAGTCATGCGCTACTACCAACTGAGCTATGGCGGATAAAATAGTCCGTACGGGATTCGAACCCGTGTTACCGCCGTGAAAAGGCGGTGTCTTAACCCCTTGACCAACGGACCTTCTATCTGTAGCAGATATAACCATTATATCAATTTCTTACTAATTGTCAATCACTTTTGAGATTTTTTCTCTAGAATATCTTTTAATTTTCTAATTTTTAATCTTGAAATAGGACAACGATGGTCTTCATAGAAAACAATTTCTAGATTTTTTCGATCAATTTCTCTGATATTGCCTATATTTACCAAAAATGACTTATGAGGAGAATAAAATCGCTGAGTATGTTTGTCCTTTTCCTGAATATCTGTCATGGTACCGTAAAACTCTTTGGCAAAATTCTTACCAATAATGCGTAATTTATGAGAGACACCTGTCGTTTCAATATACAAAATATCATGGTAAGGAATTTTTAAATCATTTCCCTTGTAATTGTAGTCAAAATAATCTACAACATCTTCATTTTCAAGTAACATACTCTTCGTGTAGAAGATATTTTGCTCAATTCTCTTCTTAAACAACTCATCATTGATATCCTTATCAACAAAATCTAAGGCTGATACCTGGTATTTATAGGTTAGAGTCGCAAACTCTGATCGACTGGTGATAAAGACGATAATAGCGTAAGGATTGTGATGACGAATAAACTGAGCAACTTCAAACCCTTTTTTCTCAATTCCATGAATATCAATATCTAGAAAATAAAGCTGGTTTACTTCATCATTTTCGATATATTCCTTAAACTCACGAACTTTTCCCGTTGTCTTGTATGATATTGGAATATTCGATTCTTTCGAAATTTCATCCAATATTCTCTCTAGTCTCACTTGATGTTCAATAACATCTTCTAAAATTAAAACTTTCATTCAAATTCCCTCTTAAACCTAATAATTTGTCTAAATGTACTGCCTTCCATCTCTGTTTCTAAAATAATATTGTTGTATTTATCTAGTAGTTCTTTCACATTATTTAAGCCTACTCCGCGATTTCTTCCCTTAGTGGAGAATCCTAAGGCAAATAGATCTCCTGAAGGAGTCATCGTCATTTTACATGAATTCTGAATCACAATAACTGTTTCGGTTTCCATCTTAATAACTGCTACTTCCATTTGTTTTTTATAGCTATCAGCTGATCCTTCTACAGCATTGTTCAATAAAACACTCATGATACGAACCAAATCCAATAGTTCAATTGGGAGCTTGGTAATCTTATCTTTTACTTCCAGTGTAAACTCTACACCATTATTTCGAGCATAGACAATTGACTGAGCAACCAAACTTCGTAAAGCTGAATCTTCTATGTTGTTCAAGTCAAAGTAAGTATACTTATCTGAACGCAGTTTGTGATTTGCTTTGACCAAAACTTCATTGTAAACTCTGTCAATTTCCTGTAAATCACCACTATCAATTGCCATCTGCATGCTGACAAGCATCCCGGCATAGTCATGTCGAAAACCACGGATTTCATTATACAGTCCGACAATTTCATCTGTATAATTCTGTAAATGTTTCTGTTCAAATTTCTTCTGCTTCAAAGCAATCTCTTTCTCCATTTTTTCTTTATGCGAATTCATTGCAAAAAAGGTCAAAAGTAAAGAGATAAAGACAATAGATGATAAAATACTTCCAAAACTATTCAAATGTTTAATCGTACTTACCATATCTGAAATGAAAGATACAACATGTAGAAGTAGTAAAGCAAAAAAGACTTTTTTCAAGAAAGGATAGAGATAATCTTTGTCAAAATAGTTTAGTTCCAAATGGAAATAACGAATGATTGTTACGATAACAACATAAGTCAACGCCACTACAACTAAAAAGAATAGACTATGATATTGTAGGGCAGTATCATCTCCTATTATAGAGGATAAAGTTACGGATAGAAAGGTATGAGTGCTATTATATAAAAGGGATAGTAGTAAACTTAAGAATACTCCTCTATACTTCTCATACTTTTTAATAAATCTAAAATATGAATATAATACCAAAGGAAATAAAAATTTTTCAATTCCTAATCCATCTAAGTATATAAAATAAAAGGAAAGTTCAAATACTGATTCTACTAGGAATGTATAACCACCAAAAAAGCATAGTTCTTTTATATTTATTTTATTTTTACATATTAAATAGTAACTTTTACTAATAATAAAAATATGTAATATCACAACTAATACTGCAAGAAAATCCATTATTCCACTCCTTTATCTTCTTTTAAAGAAATTAAAGAAAATATTATGTGTTTGCCTTATCTCCCCACCTTGAATATTTTGCAAGTCTTTTTCCTTCAATTCTACAAACTTATCTAAATTAACTGTGTTTTTCATAATAAAATCTCCTAAAATGTTTTTTTCTTGTAAACTAACTTACAAAAACTATTATACAAAATGGAATTTCGTTTTAGATAAAATTCTCTCAACTGTCATTTTTTTCTCCCCAAGTGTACTTTTTTAAGAAAAAAGCCGGGAAAATTCCCAGCTTTGCTACTATATTGATCCCAGCAGGATTCGAACCTGCGACCGTTCGCTTAGAAGGCGAATGCTCTATCCAGCTGAGCTATGAGACCTAACACAATTATTCTACCAAAAATTCAATTAAAAGTCAATTTTCTATTTATGATAGGGAGAACCCTGCTGTATTGTAAAAGCGCGATAGATTTGTTCAGCAAGGACTAGTCTCATTAACTGATGGGGCAAGGTTAAGCGGCCAAAACTAACAGAGAGATTAGCTCTCTTTTTTACATCCTGTGCTAATCCCAGACTCCCTCCAATAACAAATGTAAGAGTAGAAAATCCTTTTATAGAAGCTTCTTCTAACTGCTTACTAAATTCTTCTGAGGAGAACATTTTCCCTTCGATAGCTAACACAATAACGAAATCACGGTCACCAACTTTTGATAAAATTCTCTGACCTTCTATTTCTAAAATCTTTTGATTTTCTGATTCGCTGGCCTTATCTGGTGTTTTTTCATCTGCTAGCTCAATCATTTCAAGCTTAGCAAATCGAGAAATTCGTTTTGAATACTCCGCGATGCCATCTTTTAAATACTTTTCTTTCAGTTTCCCAACTGTTACAACTTTAATTTTCATGACTCTATTCTAACATATTCTCTATTTTTTCACATCTTATTCACAAAATAAAAGGTTAAGTTTAGCCAAGAAAACCACAGATTTTTGAAAGTTATCCACAATCTGTGAAAAACTTTTGTGTTTAAGTTATAATTAAGCTAGTCAGTTTATACTTTCAGTAATTTCAAACATATGGAGGCAAATATGAAACATTTAAAAACATTTTACAAAAAAGGATTTCAATTATTAGTCGTTATCGTCATTAGCTTTATTAGTGGGGCCTTGGGTAGTTTTTCAATAACTCAACTAACTCAAAAAAGTGGTGTAAGTAGCTCTAACAACAATAGTACTATTACACAAACTGCCTATAAGAATGAAAATTCAACAACACAGGCTGTTAACAAAGTAAAAGATGCTGTTGTTTCTGTTATTACTTATTCAGCAAATAGACAAAATAGCGTATTTGGCAATGATGATACTGTCACTGATTCTCAGCAAATCTCTAGTGAAGGATCTGGGGTTATTTATAAAAAGAATGATAAAGAAGCTTATATTGTCACCAATAATCACGTTATAAATGGCGCTAGCAAAGTAGATATTCGTTTGTCAGATGGAACTAAAGTACCCGGAGAAATTGTCGGAGCGGACACTTTCTCTGATATTGCTGTCGTCAAAATCTCTTCAGAAAAAGTGACAACAGTAGCTGAGTTTGGTGATTCTAGCAAGTTAACCGTAGGAGAAACTGCTATTGCCATCGGTAGCCCATTAGGTTCTGAATATGCTAATACTGTCACTCAAGGTATCGTATCCAGTCTCAATCGAAATGTATCCTTAAAATCGGAAGATGGACAAGCCATTTCTACAAAAGCCATCCAAACTGATACTGCTATTAACCCAGGTAACTCTGGTGGCCCACTAGTCAATATTCAAGGACAGGTTATCGGAATTACCTCAAGTAAAATTGCCACAAATGGAGGCACATCTGTAGAAGGCCTTGGTTTCGCAATCCCTGCAAATGATGCTATCAATATTATTGAACAGTTAGAAAAGAACGGAAAAGTGACTCGCCCAGCTTTGGGCATCCAAATGGTCAATCTCTCAAATATTAATACAAGTGATATTAGAAGACTGAATATTCCAAGCAATGTAACATCTGGTGTAGTTGTTCGTTCTGTGCAGAGCAATATGCCTGCCAATGGTCACCTTGAAAAATACGACGTTATTACAAAAGTAGATGACAAAGACATTGCTTCATCAACAGACTTACAAAGTGCTCTTTACAATCATTCGATCGGAGACACCATTAAGATAACTTACTATCGTAACGGTAAAGAAGAAACTACATCTATTAAACTTGACAAGAGTTCAGGTGATTTAGAATCTTAATTGACATCTATGTAAAGAAAGC
This sequence comes from Streptococcus bovismuti, assembly GCF_042436615.2. GTDB lineage: Bacteria > Bacillota > Bacilli > Lactobacillales > Streptococcaceae > Streptococcus. Next base: position 122,267 of record NZ_JBHMFR020000006.1, read on the forward strand.
TTTACATAAGAGAAAAGATGTGTTAGTGTAGAATCATGGAAAAATTTAAAATGATTTCTATTACGGATATACAAAAAAATCCCTATCAACCTCGAAAAGAATTTGATAGAGAAAAACTAGATGAACTAGCACAGTCTATTAAAGAAAATGGGGTCATTCAACCGATTATTGTTCGTCAATCTCCTGTAATTGGTTATGAAATCCTTGCAGGAGAAAGACGTTATCGGGCTTCACTTTTAGCTGGTCTAACATCTATCCCAGCTGTTGTTAAACAACTCTCAGACCAAGAGATGATGGTCCAGTCCATCATTGAAAATTTACAGAGAGAAAATTTAAATCCAATAGAAGAAGCACGCGCCTATGAATCTCTCGTAGAGAAAGGATTTACCCATGCTGAAATTGCAGATAAAATGGGCAAGTCTCGTCCTTATATCAGCAACTCTATTCGCTTGCTTTCCTTGCCAGAACAGATTCTCTCAGAAGTAGAAAATGGCAAACTATCACAAGCACATGCGCGTTCGCTAGTTGGGTTGAATAAGGAACAACAAGACTATTTCTTTCAACGAATCATCGAGGAAGATATTTCTGTAAGGAAGTTAGAAGCTCTTCTTACAGAGAAAAAACAAAAGAAACTTCAAAAAACGAATCATTTCATACAGAATGAAGAAGAACAGTTAAAAAAACTACTCGGATTAGATGTAGAAATCAAACTGTCTAAAAAAGATAGTGGAAAAATTATTATTGCTTTCTCGAATCAAGAAGAATACAGTAGAATTATCAACAGCCTGAAATAAGGCTGTTCTTTTATTTTTTTTATCTCACAAGGTTATCCACTATTTTTTTCAATAAAAAGCTTAATAAGTCAATAGTTTCTGCTTTTATCCCCAGCCTGTGGATAAAACTTGGTAACATTGTGGATTATTTTTCACAGCTTGTGGAAAATTCTTGTTCTCTATGGTAAAATAGGTCTAGTATTAAACTTTTAAATAGTAAAGGAGGAGAAAGGATTGAAAGAAAAACAATTTTGGAATCGTATATTAGAATTTGCTCAAGAAAGACTGACTCGATCCATGTATGATTTCTATGCTATTCAAGCTGAACTCATCAAGGTAGAGGACAATGTTGCCACTATATTTTTACCACGATCTGAAATGGAAATGGTCTGGGAAAAACAACTAAAAGATATTATTGTAGTTGCTGGATTTGAAATTTATGATGCTGAGATAACTCCCCACTATATTTTCACCAAACCTCAAGATACGGCTGTCTCACAAGTTGAAGAAGCTCCAAATTCAACTCTTTATGACTACAGTCCAAAGTTAGCATCTATTCCTTATTCGGATACCGGATTAAAAGAAAAGTATACCTTTGATAATTTTATCCAAGGGGATGGAAATGTTTGGGCAGTATCAGCTGCTTTGGCTGTCTCTGAAGATTTAGCCTTGACCTATAATCCTCTTTTTATCTATGGAGGACCTGGGCTTGGTAAGACTCACCTGTTAAACGCTATTGGAAATGAAATTCTAAAAAATATTCCAAATGCGCGTGTCAAATACATACCCGCTGAAAGCTTTATTAATGACTTTCTTGATCACCTAAGACTTGGGGAAATGGAAAAATTTAAAAAAACCTATCGTAGTCTTGATCTTTTGTTAATCGATGATATCCAGTCACTCAGCGGAAAAAAAGTTGCAACTCAGGAAGAATTTTTCAATACCTTTAACGCCCTTCATGACAAGCAAAAACAGATTGTCCTAACCAGTGATCGTAGTCCAAAACATTTAGAAGGGCTCGAAGAAAGGCTTGTCACGCGCTTTAGTTGGGGGTTAACTCAAACTATCACACCTCCTGACTTTGAAACACGTATTGCCATTTTGCAAAGTAAAACGGAACATTTAGGCTACAATTTCCAAAGTGATACTCTAGAATACCTAGCTGGGCAATTTGATTCAAATGTTCGAGATCTTGAGGGAGCCATCAACGACATCACTTTAATTGCCCGAGTAAAAAAAATCAAGGATATCACTATTGATATTGCTGCAGAAGCCATTAGAGCTCGCAAACAAGATGTTAGCCAAATGCTCGTCATCCCAATTGACAAAATTCAAAATGAAGTTGGTAACTTTTATGGTGTCAGCGTCAAAGAAATGAAGGGAAGCAGACGCCTTCAAAATATTGTGTTGGCCCGTCAAGTAGCCATGTATTTATCTAGAGAACTGACAGATAATAGTCTTCCAAAAATTGGGAAGGAATTTGGTGGAAAAGATCATACAACAGTCATTCATGCCCATGCAAAAATTAAATCTTTGATTGATGAAGACGATAATTTACGTTTAGAAATTGAATCCATCAAAAAGAAAATTAAATAACTTGTGGATAACTTTTACTTTATTATCTTTTTTATCCACATTTTTTAAACAAGCCAAAAAACTTGATATGACTTGTTTAAAGCCTGTTTTCCACAGATTTCACAGACTCTATTATTACTATTATCCTTCTAATACTAAAAATAAATAAAGGAGAATCCATGATTCATTTTTCAATTAATAAAAATTTATTTCTACAAGCATTAAATACTACTAAAAGAGCTATAAGTTCTAAAAATGCTATTCCTATTTTATCAACCGTAAAAATTGACGTGACTAATGAAGGTGTTACTTTAATTGGTTCAAATGGTCAAATTTCAATTGAAAATTTTATTTCTCAAAAAAATGAAGATGCTGGTTTGTTAATTACTTCTTTAGGTTCGATCCTTCTTGAAGCTTCTTTCTTTATCAATGTGGTATCTAGTTTACCTGATGTGACTCTTGATTTTAAAGAAATTGAACAAAATCAAATTGTTTTAACCAGTGGCAAATCAGAAATTACCCTCAAAGGAAAAGATAGCGAACAATATCCACGAATCCAAGAAATTTCAGCAAGTACTCCTTTGGTTCTTGAAACAAAATTACTCAAGAAAATTATCAATGAAACAGCTTTTGCAGCAAGTACACAAGAAAGTCGTCCAATTTTGACAGGTGTTCATTTTGTATTGAGTCAACACAAGGAGCTAAAAACAGTTGCAACAGACTCTCATCGTCTAAGCCAGAAAAAATTGACTCTTGAGAAAAATAGTGATGATTTTGATGTTGTCATTCCTAGCCGTTCTCTACGCGAATTCTCAGCGGTATTTACAGATGATATTGAAACTGTGGAGATTTTCTTTGCCAATAATCAAATCCTCTTTAGAAGCGAAAATATTAGCTTCTACACTCGTCTCCTAGAAGGAAACTATCCTGATACAGATCGTTTGATTCCAACAGACTTTAACACTACTATTACTTTTGATGTGGTAAACTTACGCCAGTCAATGGAGCGTGCTCGTCTTTTATCAAGTGCGACTCAAAATGGTACTGTGAAACTTGAAATTAAAGATGGGGTTGTTAGCGCCCACGTTCACTCTCCAGAAGTTGGTAAAGTAAACGAAGAAATCGATACTGATCAGGTGACTGGTGAAGATTTGACCATTAGTTTCAACCCAACTTACTTGATTGATTCCCTCAAGGCTTTAAATAGCGAAAAGGTGACCATTAGCTTTATCTCAGCTGTTCGTCCATTTACTCTTGTGCCAGCTGATACTGAAGAGGACTTCATGCAACTTATCACCCCAGTTCGTACAAATTAAGTGAAAGAGGTTGAGCCTAGCTCGCCTCTTTTATGATATAATCAAAAAAGAAAAGGAGAGTAGTATGTATCAAGTTGGAAATTTTATTGAAATGAAAAAGCCACATGCTTGTACAATCAAGTCAACTGGTAAAAAAGCCAATCGTTGGGAAATTACACGTGTTGGGGCAGATATCAAAATCAAATGCAGTAATTGTGACCATGTTGTCATGATGGGACGCTATGATTTTGATCGAAAAATGAATAAAATTATTGACTGATAGCCCTTAGTTAGAGGGTTAGCAAGTTTTCCCTTTTTGTGTTATAATATTAGGGATTGAAATGAAAACGGAGAATGAGAAAATATGGCTTTAACAGCAGGTATCGTTGGTTTGCCAAACGTTGGTAAATCAACACTATTTAATGCAATTACAAAAGCAGGAGCAGAGGCAGCAAACTACCCATTTGCGACGATTGATCCAAACGTTGGAATGGTAGAAGTTCCAGATGAACGTCTACAAAAATTGACGGAAATGATTACTCCTAAAAAGACAGTTCCAACAACATTTGAATTTACAGATATCGCAGGGATTGTAAAAGGTGCATCAAAAGGAGAAGGGTTAGGGAATAAATTCTTGGCCAATATCCGTGAAGTAGATGCGATTGTTCATGTAGTTCGTGCTTTTGATGATGAAAATGTCATGCGTGAGCAAGGACGGGAAGACGCTTTTGTAGATCCACTTGCAGATATTGACACCATTAACCTGGAATTGATTCTTGCTGACTTAGAATCAGTTAATAAGCGTTATGCGCGTGTAGAAAAGATGGCACGTACGCAAAAAGATAAAGAATCAGTAGCAGAATTCAATGTTCTTCAAAAGATTAAACCAGTCCTTGAAGATGGGAAATCAGCTCGTACAATCGAATTTACAGATGAAGAACAAAAGGTTGTCAAAGGTCTCTTCTTGTTGACGACTAAACCAGTGCTCTATGTTGCTAATGTGGACGAGGATGTAGTTTCAGAACCTGACTCTATCGATTATGTTAAACAAATTCGTGAATTCGCAGCGACAGAAAATGCTGAAGTGGTCGTTATTTCTGCGCGTGCTGAGGAAGAAATTTCTGAGTTAGACGAAGAAGACAAGCAAGAGTTTCTTGAAGCACTTGGTTTGACAGAATCAGGCGTTGACAAGTTGACTCGTGCAGCTTACCACTTACTTGGACTGGGAACTTACTTCACAGCTGGTGAAAAAGAAGTTCGCGCTTGGACCTTCAAACGTGGTATGAAGGCTCCTCAAGCAGCTGGTATTATCCACTCAGACTTTGAAAAAGGATTTATTCGTGCAGTAACCATGTCATATGAGGATCTAGTGAAATACGGATCTGAAAAGGCCGTAAAAGAAGCTGGACGATTGCGTGAAGAAGGAAAAGAATATATCGTTCAAGATGGCGATATTATGGAATTCCGCTTTAATGTCTAAAAATTTAATAAATAGTGTCAATTAGGTTGGAAAAAAATTCCAACCCTTTTGGCTTTTGAAAGGAAAAATAAATGACCAAATTACTTGTAGGCTTGGGCAATCCAGGGGATAAATATTTTGAAACAAAACACAATGTTGGTTTTATGTTGATTGACCAATTAGCTAAAAAACAAAATGTCACTTTTAAACATGATAATATATTTCAAGCTGACCTAGCATCCTTTTTCCTAAATGGAGAAAAAATTTATCTTGTCAAACCAACGACATTTATGAATGAAAGTGGAAAAGCGGTTCATGCTTTATTGACTTATTATGGTTTGGATATTGAAGATTTACTCATCATTTACGATGACCTTGACATGGAAGTTGGGAAAATTCGTTTAAGAGCAAAAGGTTCAGCAGGTGGTCATAATGGTATCAAGTCTATTATTCAACATATTGGAACCCAAACCTTTAATCGTGTTAAAATTGGAATCGGAAGACCTAAAAATGGCATGTCAGTTGTTCACCATGTTTTGAGTACTTTTGACAAGGATGATTATATTGGTATTTTACAGTCTATTGACAAAGTTGACGATTCTATAAACTACTATTTACAAGAGAAAAACTTTGAAAAAACGATGCAGAGGTATAACGGATAAATGGTGACCTTATTAGATTTATTCTCAGAAAATGATCAGATAAAAAAATGGCATCAAAATCTGACAGATAAGAAAAGACAATTAATCTTAGGCTTGTCAACTTCTACAAAAACTTTAGCAATTGCTAGTAGTTTGAGACAGGAAGATAAGATTGTGTTATTGACGTCAACTTATGGAGAAGCCGAAGGACTTGTTAGTGATCTTATATCTATCTTGGGTGAGGAACTTGTCTATCCATTTTTGGTAGATGACTCCCCTATGGTCGAGTTTTTGATGTCTTCACAAGAAAAAATCATTTCACGGGTTGAAGCCTTGCGTTTTTTGACTGATTCATCTAAGAAAGGGATTTTAGTTTGTAATATCGCAGCAAGTCGATTGATTTTACCGTCTCCCAATGCATTTAAAGATAGTATTGTAAAAATAACAGTTGGTGAAGAATATGACCAACACGCACTTATCCATCAGTTAAAAGAGATAGGCTATCGAAAAGTTACACAAGTACAAACTCAAGGCGAATTTAGTCTGCGAGGAGATATTTTAGATATTTTTGAAATATCCCAGTTGGAACCTTACCGAATTGAGTTTTTTGGTGATGAAGTCGATGGTATTAGGTCATTTGAAGTCGAAACACAATTATCGAAAGAAAATCAGACAGAACTCATTATCTTTCCAGCTAGTGATATGCTTTTGAGGGAAAAGGATTATCAACGAGGACAATCAGCTTTAGAAAAACAAATTTCAAAAACGTTATCACCTATTTTAAAATCATACTTAGAAGAAATTCTTTCAAGTTTTCATCAAAAACAAATGCATTTAGATTCTAGGAAGTTTTTATCTTTGTGTTATGACAAGACATGGACTGTTTTTGACTATATTGAAAAAGATACCCCAATATTCTTTGATGATTATCAAAAATTAATGAATCAGTATGAAGTCTTTGAAAGAGAACTAGCACAATACTTTACAGAAGAATTACAGAACAGTAGAGCATTTTCTGAGATGCAGTATTTTGCAGATACAGAGCAAATCTATAAAAAACAGAGTCCGGTTACCTTTTTCTCTAATCTGCAAAAGGGTTTAGGCAATCTCAAGTTTGACCAAATTTATCAATTTAATCAATATCCTATGCAGGAGTTTTTTAATCAATTTTCTTTTCTAAAAGAAGAAATTGAGCGATACAAAAAAATGGATTATACTATTATCCTGCAGTCTAGCAATTCAATGGGAAGTAAAACATTGGAGGATGTTTTAGAGGAATACCAGATTAAATTGGATTCTAGAGATAAGTCAAGTATTTGTAAAGAATCTGTAAACTTAATCGAGGGTAATCTCAGACATGGTTTTCATTTTGTAGATGAAAAGGTTTTATTGATAACTGAACATGAGATTTTTCAAAAGAAATTGAAACGTCGTTTTCGAAGACAACATGTTTCAAACGCAGAGAGATTAAAAGATTACAATGAACTTGAAAAAGGGGACTACGTTGTCCATCATATCCATGGGATTGGTCAATATTTAGGAATTGAAACCATTGAAATCAAAGGGATACACCGCGATTATGTCAGTGTGCAGTATCAAAATGGGGATCAAATCTCTATCCCAGTAGAACAGATTCATCTACTGTCTAAATATATTTCAAGTGATGGGAAAGCGCCAAAACTCAATAAATTAAATGATGGTCATTTCAAAAAGGCCAAGCAAAAAGTTAAGAACCAAGTAGAGGATATAGCTGACGATTTAATTAAACTTTATTCTGAACGCAGTCAGTTGAAGGGTTTTGCTTTCTCAGCTGATGATGAGGATCAACATGCTTTTGATGATGCCTTCCCTTATGTTGAAACGGATGATCAACTTCGTAGTGTTGAGGAAATCAAGAGAGATATGCAGTCTTCTCAACCAATGGATCGACTTTTAGTTGGGGATGTTGGTTTTGGAAAGACTGAAGTTGCTATGCGTGCAGCCTTTAAGGCAGTCAATGATCACAAACAGGTTGTCGTTCTAGTTCCGACGACGGTTTTAGCGCAACAGCACTATACGAATTTTAAGGAACGATTCCAAAATTTTGCAGTTAATATTGATGTATTGAGTCGTTTTAGAAGTAAAAAAGAGCAGACTGAAACACTTGAAAAATTGAAAAAGGGTCAAGTTGATATTTTGATTGGAACACATCGTGTTTTGTCAAAAGATGTTGTATTTGCTGATTTGGGCTTGATGATTATTGATGAGGAACAGCGATTTGGTGTCAAGCATAAGGAAACCTTGAAAGAATTGAAAAAACAAGTAGATGTCCTGACTTTGACAGCAACGCCAATTCCTCGTACCCTTCACATGTCTATGCTGGGAATCAGAGATTTGTCTGTTATTGAAACTCCGCCGACTAATCGTTATCCAGTGCAAACCTATGTTTTGGAAAAGAATGATAGTGTCATTCGTGATGCGGTCTTGCGTGAAATGGAGCGTGGAGGTCAAGTTTACTATCTTTACAATAAAGTTGACACGATTGATCAGAAGGTTTCAGAATTACAGGAATTGATTCCAGAGGCTTCGATTGGTTATGTTCATGGGCAAATGAGTGAGATTCAGTTAGAAAATACTCTACTGGATTTCATTGAAGGTCAGTATGATATTTTAGTGACGACTACCATTATTGAGACAGGGGTGGACATTCCAAATGCTAATACTTTATTTATTGAGAATGCGGACCATATGGGCTTGTCAACCTTGTATCAGTTAAGAGGAAGAGTCGGTCGTAGTAATCGTATTGCTTATGCCTATCTCATGTATCGTCCAGAAAAATCAATCAGTGAAGTCTCCGAGAAGAGATTAGAAGCGATCAAAGGATTTACAGAATTGGGCTCTGGATTTAAGATTGCAATGCGAGATCTTTCGATTCGCGGAGCAGGAAATCTTTTAGGAAAATCCCAGTCTGGTTTCATTGATTCTGTTGGTTTTGAATTGTATTCGCAGTTATTGGAGGAAGCTATTGCTAAACGACATGGTAATGTGAACACAAGAACCAAAGGGAATTCTGAGTTGATTTTACAAATTGATGCCTATCTTCCTGATACTTATATTTCTGATCAACGACATAAGATTGAAATTTACAAGAAAATTCGTCAAATTGACAACCGTGTCAATTATGAGGAGTTACAAGAAGAGCTGATGGACCGTTTTGGAGAATACCCAGATGTGGTTGCTTATCTTTTAGAGATTGGTTTAGTCAAGTCATATTTGGATAAGGTATTTGTAGAACGTGTGGAAAGAAAAGACAATAAGATTACAGTTCAATTTGAAAAAATCACTCAGCGACTGTTCTTGGCTCAAGATTATTTCAAAGCTTTATCCGCAACGAACTTAAAAGCAGCCATAGCTGAGAATAAGGGATTAATGGAAGTTGTATTTGATGTTCGAAACAAGAAGGACTATGAAATTTTAGAAGGTCTGCTTATTTTTGGAGAAAGTTTATTAGAGATAAAAGTGTCGAAAGGAGGCAATTCCCTTTAACATTTTTCTTCTATAAAGTAGATAAAAATGATACAATAATAATTTGAGGTAATAAAAATGAGATTAGACAAATATTTAAAAGTATCAAGAATTATCAAGCGTCGTACAGTCGCAAAAGAAGTAGCAGATAAAGGCAGAATCAAGGTAAATGGAATCTTGGCCAAAAGTTCAACGGATTTGAAAGTTAATGACCAAGTTGAAATTCGCTTTGGCAATAAGTTGCTACTTGTAAAAGTACTGGAGATGAAAGATAGTACAAAAAAAGAAGATGCAGCAGGCATGTATGAAATTATCAGTGAAACACGGGTAGAAGAAAATGTCTAAAAATATCGTACAATTGAATAATTCTTTTATTCAAAATGAACACCAACGTCGTCGTTATCTGATGAAGGAACGACAAAAACGGAATCGTTTCATGGGTTGGGTTCTTATTTTGATGATTTTATTGTTCATTTTACCAACTTATAATCTTGCTCAAAGCTATTACCAATTACTCCAAAGACGTCAACAGTTATCAGACTTGCAAACTCAGTATCAAACCTTGAGTGAGGAAAAGGAGAAGGAAACAGCTTTTGCCACAAAGTTGAAAGATGAAGATTACGCTGCTAAATACATGCGTGCAAAATATTATTATTCTAAGAATCGGGAAGCCGTTTATACGATTCCTGACTTGCTTCCAAGGTGATGAAATGGAAAATTTATTAGATGTAATAGAGCAATTTTTGAGTCTATCGGATGAAAAGCTGGAAGAGTTGGCTGAAAAAAATCAATTATTGCGTTTACAAGAAGAAAAGGAAAGGAAGAATGCGTAAATTCTTAATTATTTTGTTGCTACCGAGTTTTTTGACCATCTCAAAAGTCGTTAGCACAGAAAAAGAAGTCGTCTATACTTCGAAAGAAATTTATTACCTTTCACAATCTGACTTTGGTATTTATTTTAGAGAAAAATTAAGTTCTCCTATGGTTTATGGGGAAGTTCCTATCTATGCGAATGAAGATTTAGTAGTGGAATCTGGAAAATTAACTCCAAAAACAAGTTTCCAAATAACCGAGTGGCGCTTAAATAAACAGGGAATTCCAGTATTTAAGTTATCCAACCACCAATTTATAGCTGCGGACAAACGATTTTTATATGATCAGTCAGAGGTAACTCCTACAATCAAAAAAGTATGGTTAGAATCTGATTTTAAACTGTATAATAGCCCTTATGACTTAAAAGAAGTGAAATCATCCTTATCAGCTTATTCGCAAGTATCAATCGACAAGACCATGTTTGTAGAAGGAAGAGAATTTCTACATATTGATCAAGCTGGATGGGTAGATAAGGAATCAACTTCTGAAGAAGATAATCGGATAAGTAAAGTCCAAGAAATGTTATCTGAAAAATATCAGAAGGAATCATTCTCTATTTATGTTAAGCAACTGACTACTGGGAAAGAAGCTGGTATCAATCAAGATGAAAAGATGTATGCAGCTAGTGTTTTAAAACTACCTTATCTTTATTATACGCAAGAAAAAATAAATGAGGGTCTTTATCAGTTAGACACGACTGTAAAATATGTGTCTGCAGTCAATGATTTTCCAGGTTCTTATAAACCAGAGGGAAGTGGGAGTCTTCCTAAAAAAGAGGATAATAAAGAATACTCTCTAAAGGATTTAATTACGAAAGTATCAAAAGAATCTGATAATGTAGCTCATAATTTATTGGGATATTACATTTCAAACCAATCTGATGCCACATTTAAATCCAAGATGTCTGCTATTATGGGAGATGATTGGGATCCAAAAGAAAAATTGATTTCTTCTAAAATGGCTGGGAAGGTTATGGAAGCAATTTATAATCAAAATGGATTTATATTGGATTCTTTGACTAAAACAGATTTTGATAATGAGAGAATTGCCAAAGGTGTTTCGGTTAAAGTAGCTCATAAAATTGGAGATGCAGACGAATTTAAGCATGATACAGGTGTTGTCTATGCAGATTCTCCATTTATTCTTTCTATTTTCACAAAGAATTCTGATTATGATACGATTTCTAAGATAGCCAAAGATGTTTATGAGGTTCTAAAATGAGAGAACAAGATTTTTTAAATCATTTTCTCAATAAGGGATATTTCAAAAAACATGCTAAGGTGGTGCTAGCTCTTTCTGGTGGATTAGATTCTATGTTTCTATTTAAGGTATTATCTACGTATCAAAAAGAGTTAGAAATTGAATTGATTCTAGCTCATGTGAATCATAAGCAGAGAGTAGAATCAGATTGGGAAGAAAAGGAATTAAGGAAGTTGGCTGCTGAAGCAGAGCTTCCTATTTATATCAGCAATTTTTCAGGTGAATTTTCAGAAGCGCGTGCTCGAGATTTTCGTTATGATTTTTTTCAAGAGGTCATGAAAAAGACAGGTGCGACAGCCTTGGTCACTGCCCACCATGCTGATGACCAGGTGGAAACGATTTTGATGCGTTTGATTCGAGGCACTCGTTTGCGCTATCTATCAGGAATTAAGGAGAAGCAAGTAGTCGGAGAGATAGAAATCATTCGGCCCTTCTTGCATTTTCGGAAAAAAGACTTTCCATCAATTTTTCACTTTGAAGATACATCCAATCAGGAAAATCATTATTTTCGAAATCGTATTCGAAACTCTTACTTACCAGAATTAGAAAAAGAAAATCCTCGATTTAGAGATGCAATATTGAGAATCGGCAATGAAATTTTAGATTATGACTTAGCCATAGCTGAATTATCAAAGAATATTGATATAGAAAATGTAGAGCAGCTATTGTCTTACTCTGAGTCCACACAAAGAGTTTTACTTCAAACTTATCTGAATCGTTTTCCAGATTTGAATCTTACAAAAGCTCAGTTTGATGAAGTTCGACAGATTTTAAAAACTAAAAGCCAGTATCGTCATCCGCTTAAAAATGGTTATGAATTAGTAAAAGAGTATCAACAGTTTCGGATTTGTAAAATCAGTCCTCAGGCTGATGAAAAGGAAGAGGAACTTGTGTTACACTATCAAAATCAAGTTACTTATCAAGGATATTTATTTTCCTTTGGACTTCCTTTAGAAGGTGAATTAATTCAGCAGGTACCTGTTTCACGCGAAACATCATTACACATTCGTCATCGAAAAACAGGAGATGTTTTGATTCAAAATGGGCATAGAAAAAAACTCAGACGTCTATTTATTGATTTGAAAATCCCTATGGAAAAGCGAAAATCTGCTCTGATTATTGAGCAATTTGGTGAAATTGTTTCAATTTTGGGAATTACGACCAGTAATTTGAGTAAAAACACGAAAAATGATATAATGAACACTGTACTTTATATAGAAAAAATAGATAGGTAAAAAAATGTTAGAAAACGATATTAAAAAAATCCTCGTTTCACACGATGAAATTACAGAAGCTGCTAAAAAATTAGGTGCTCAATTAACTAAGGACTATGCAGGAAAAAATCCAATCTTAGTTGGGATTTTAAAAGGATCTATTCCTTTTATGGCTGAATTGGTTAAACATATCGACACACATATTGAAATGGACTTCATGATGGTTTCTAGTTACCATGGTGGAACAGCAAGTAGTGGTGTCATCAATATCAAGCAAGATGTAACTCAAGACATCAAAGGAAGACATGTTCTGTTTGTAGAAGATATCATTGATACGGGTCAAACTTTGAAGAGTTTGCGAGATATGTTTAAAGCAAGAGAAGCAGCTTCTGTTAAAATTGCAACCTTGTTGGATAAACCAGAAGGACGTGTTGTAGAAATTGAGGCAGACTATACCTGCTTTACTATCCCAAATGAGTTTGTAGTAGGTTATGGTTTAGACTACAAAGAAAATTATCGTAACCTTCCTTATGTTGGAGTATTGAAAGAAGAAGTATATTCAAATTAGAAAGAACAATTTTTAATGAAAAAACAAAATAATGGTTTAATTAAAAATCCTTTTCTATGGTTATTACTTATTTTTTTCCTAGTTACAGGTTACCAGTATTTTAGTACAGGTAGTGTTGCAGGGAAAAGTGAGCAAATTAATTATACAGAACTGGTAAAAGAAATTACCGATGACAATGTAAAAGAATTGACTTACCAGCCAAATGGTAGTGTTATCGAAGTTTCAGGTGTTTATAAAAATGCTAAAACAAGTAAAGAAGAAACAGGCATTCAGTTCTTTTCTCCTTCTGCTACAACAGTAGAGAAATTTTCAAGCATCATTCTTCCTTCAGATACGACGGTATCAGAATTACAAAAGCTTGCTTCTGACCATAAAGCGGAAGTAACTATTAAGCATGAAAGTTCAAGTGGTATGTGGATTAATATTCTTGTATCCATTGTGCCATTCGGTATTCTTTTCTTCTTCCTATTCTCAATGATGGGAAATATGGGAGGAAATAATAGCCGTAACCCGATGAGTTTTGGACGTAGTAAGGCTAAAGCTGCAAATAAAGAAGATATTAAAGTAAGATTTTCAGATGTTGCTGGAGCTGAGGAAGAAAAACAAGAACTAGTTGAAGTTGTTGAATTCTTAAAAGATCCAAAACGATTTACAAAACTTGGAGCCCGTATTCCAGCAGGTGTCCTTCTAGAGGGACCTCCGGGAACAGGTAAGACTTTGCTTGCTAAAGCAGTCGCCGGAGAAGCAGGTGTTCCATTCTTTAGTATTTCAGGTTCTGACTTTGTAGAAATGTTTGTCGGGGTTGGAGCTAGTCGTGTTCGTTCTCTTTTTGAAGATGCCAAAAAAGCAGCACCAGCTATCATCTTTATCGATGAAATTGATGCTGTTGGACGTCAACGTGGAGTTGGTCTTGGCGGAGGAAATGACGAACGTGAACAAACCTTGAACCAACTCTTGATTGAGATGGATGGTTTTGAGGGAAATGAAGGAATTATCGTCATCGCTGCGACAAACCGTTCAGATGTACTAGATCCTGCCCTTTTGCGTCCAGGACGTTTTGATAGAAAAGTATTGGTTGGCCGTCCTGATGTTAAGGGTCGCGAAGCAATCTTGAAAGTTCATGCTAAGAACAAGCCTTTAGCAGAAGATGTTGATTTGAAATTAGTGGCTCAACAAACTCCAGGTTTTGTTGGTGCTGATTTAGAGAATGTCTTGAATGAAGCGGCTTTAGTTGCTGCTCGTCGCAATAAATCGATAATTGATGCCTCAGATATTGATGAAGCAGAAGATAGAGTTATTGCTGGACCTTCTAAGAAAGATAAGACTGTTTCACAAAAAGAACGTGAATTAGTTGCCTACCATGAGGCTGGACATACCATTGTTGGTTTAGTCTTGTCGAATGCCCGCGTTGTCCATAAGGTTACAATTGTACCACGTGGTCGTGCAGGTGGTTACATGATTGCACTTCCTAAGGAAGATCAAATGCTTCTATCTAAAGAAGATATGAAAGAGCAATTGGCTGGCTTAATGGGTGGACGTGTAGCTGAAGAAATTATCTTTAATGTTCAAACTACAGGAGCTTCAAACGACTTTGAACAAGCGACACAAATGGCGCGTGCAATGGTTACAGAGTACGGTATGAGTGAAAAACTTGGCCCAGTACAATATGAAGGAAACCATGCTATGTTTGGTGCACAGAGTCCTCAAAAATCAATTTCAGAACAAACAGCTTATGAAATTGACGAAGAGGTTCGTTCATTATTAAATGAGGCACGAAATAAAGCTGCTGAAATTATTCAGTCAAATCGTGAAACTCACAAGTTGATTGCAGAAGCACTATTGAAATACGAAACATTGGATAGTACACAAATTAAATCTCTTTATGAAACAGGAAAGATGCCTGAAACTGTAGAAGAGGAATCTCATGCATTATCTTATGATGAAGTAAAGTCAAAAATGAATGATGAAAAATAACCCAAAGAGAGGCATGTCCTCTCTTTTTTGTGCAGTTGAAGCGGTGTAGAGAACAGAACGGGAAAATAGGACAAAAACTGTTTTTGAATCTGTTAGACTGTATCTAGAAAGGGGGACGTTATGTTTAAAGAATTGTATAAAGAAGTCCAGGGGATTGTATATAAGTGTAGAAATGAATATCATCTCCATTTATGGGAGTTATCTGATTGGGACCAAGAGGGAATGATTTGCTTACATGAATTGATTAGTAAAGAAGAAGGACTTGTAGAAGATATACCACGCTTACGTAAATACTTTAAAACTAAGTTCCGAAATCGGATTCTAGACTATATCCGAAAACAAGAAAGTCAAAAACGAAAATATGATAAAGAACCTTATGAAGAAGTAGGTGAGATTAGTCATCGTATCAGTGAGGGAGGTCTCTGGCTAGATGATTATTATCTCTTTCATGAAACCCTAAGAGATTATAGAAGAAAACAAAGTAAAGACAAACAAGAAGAGTTAGAACTCGTCTTAAGACATGAACGATTTCGAGGGCGTCAAAGAGTGCTAAAGGACTTACGTATTGTGTTTAAAGAGTTTGACATCCGTACTCATTAGGAATTCATGCAAAAAAGTAAAAAAAGTTTAAAAAGGTGTTGACAAAGTTTAAAAAGTCGGTATAATAGTAAGAGTTGAAAATAACAACTCAGGTCCGTTGGTCAAGGGGTTAAGACACCGCCTTTTCACGGCGGTAACACGGGTTCGAATCCCGTACGGACTATGGTATGT